>CAKTHW010000006.1 GCA_934565425.1 uncultured Oscillospiraceae bacterium | reverse complement strand
TTCTTCCAGTATGCTTTCAGCTTCTTGCCCTTGGCGTTGTACACCGAGCGGAAGGTGGTGCCGGTGGGATTGACGGTCACCGTGACGCGCTTGACGGTCTTGGTGTAAGCCTCAGTGGCGCCGGCGGTGATGGTGATGGTAGCTTTGCCCACAAAGTTTTTGGCGATGGTCACCTTGCCGCTCTTGCTCACCTTCACCGACTTGTTGTCAGACTGATAGGTCAGCTTCGCGCCGCCCTTGGCCTTCACGCTGAGCTGGAAGGACTGTGCCTTGCCAGAGGTGACCTTGGTGGCAGATTTGGCGGTGATGACGTTGGCCACCGGCTTGGTGGGTTCCACGGGAGGCTTCGGCTCATCGGGCTTGTTCAGGTCTGCCCAGGTCTTTTCCGCAGCGGTGAGCTTGTCTACGGTGGCTTGGTCGATGAGGGACTTCTGGGCATCGGTGAGCTGGTCATAGGCAGCACGAGCGGCCTGGATGGCGTCGCCGCTGTCCTTGGTCACGGTGCCGATGGCGTCGATGGCACGGGCGACGGCGGCGGGGGTGTTGGTGTGGTCAGTCTCTTTGGTGTTGTCCTTGGTGTAGAACAATTCGATGGTGTCCCCGTTGGACAGGTTGGCGGAATTGGTCACCTTGCCGTTGATGCGGTAGCTCCAGCCGGAGTGGTCGCCGTCGTCGCCGGCGCTCCACTTGGTGCCGTCAGGGGAGACGATGGCGGTGATGTAGTTGCCGCCGATGACCTGGTAGCCGTTGTTTTCCAGCACGGTCCGAGCCACTTCGACCGCAGTCAAGCCTTCCAGCTGGTCCTTGAGCAGGCAGTCGATGAGCTGGGTGCCGTCCGGTGCGTAGAGGGTGAAAGAGTAGGTCTGGCGTTCGTCCGTGGGGGTCTCGCTGCCGTCGGTGCCGGGGACGATGACGGAGACGGTGACGACCTGGTTATGCAGCTTCTGGAGCTGGGCATTGTCCGGATGCTTTTCCGCGTATCTGCCCAGGGTCTCGCTGGAGAGCCAGCTGGTGATGGTGACGGTCTTGGCGGAAGTGGGCTGGGTGACCAGCAGGTTTTCGTGGGTGATGATGGCGGGGTTGCTGGAGCGGAAGGTTCTCCACTGTTCCGACTCATACCAGCCATCCATATCCACCGGCACGATGCCGTGGTTGACCATGTTGTCCACATGGTAGACCCAGGTCAACTCGCCCTGTTCATTCAGGTATGCCTCGTGGAAGGCGTGGAGGTTGGTGGTGACGTGGTCTTTGTCCGGGTTGTTGGCCTTGATGCCGTCGAAGTAGTGGGCTTTGACCTGTTCCATCAGGGCAATCTCTTTGTCCACTTCTTCCTGAGTCAGGGCGGGAACCTTGATCTTGAAATCACGGGACACAGAGACGCCGCTGGCCTTGTCGGTGATGGTGACGGTCATGGTGACCAGTTTGGTCTCTCCGCCAGGCACATCCCGGTAGACCCAGATGCGGGCGGCGTTGTTCACGTCCGGTTTTTCCAGCACGTCGTTGTCGCTGGTGGTGACAGAGACGGGGCAATATTTGCCGTCGATGCCGAAGTCACGGGTGCGGGGGATGAGGATGTCCTCGGTGGCGGTGTAAACACCGTCGGCGTCCGGGGTCAGCTGCTCGCCGGTGACCCAATTCCGCAGGCCGACCTTTGCAAAGCCGGCGTCCATCCGCTGCTTCAGGGTCTCTTCCACGGTGTCGCTGCCGGTGCCGGCAGCCACGATGATGTCGAAGGATTTGGTGACGGATACGCCATCGACGCTGTTGCACTTCAGGGTGGCGGTCAGGGTCACCGGGGTGGGGACAGCGGTCTTGTAGATGGTCACCTTGTAATCGCCGTTATAGCTGGAGGCACTGCCCACTTTGACCACCTTTTCGTTGCTGGAGGTCCAGGTGAGATTGCTCCAACCCAGAGCATTCCCGTCCTTTTTCAGCACCTGGGGCAGGGACAGCTCGCTGACGTCCTCGGTGGGGATGGTCAACGCTGCGATCTCCTGTTCCAGGTAGGTGCGGAGCTTGCCCTTGTCCCAAGAAATGTTGGTGTACCACTTCTTTTCTACGGTGATCCCGTCCTTTTCCAGGACGAAGGGGACATAGAAATAAGTGCCGCTGCCGCTGAGGGTATCCTGGGGGAAGTAGTAGGTGATGGTGCCGTCCTTGCTGACGGCGGCGCCGCCGTTGCCGGTCGCGTCCTCTTTGATGGTCAGGGTGATGCCGTCCAGCTTGTCACCCAGCTTCTTGGAAGCGAAGTCGATGAGGTTGGTGTCGGTGCCGTAGACGGGCGCTAGATTGCCGGTCATGGCTTTGGCGGCTGCGTTCAGAGCGTTTTCGGTCTCTGTCTGACGCAGGGAATACAGGGTCAGGGTGTAATCCTTGGTCTCGGTCTCGCCGGTTGCCGTTTCCGTAACGGTGGCGGTCAAGGTCACGGTAACACTGCCAGTTTCAGGCAGGGTGACTGCGCCGGCGTCGGTGAGGTAGTCCGTGTTGCTGCTGCTCCAGCTGACGGTGTAGCCATCACCGGAGGTGGTCAGTTCCAGGGCGGTGGTGTCCCGAATGCTGTTGTCTGTGGGGAGCTTGGCGGCGATGGCTTTGTATGCCTTGCCGAAAACGGTCTCCTCCCAGAGGGCGTACAGGTTGAAGCTTTCGCCGTCCTCGCTGCCGTCCCAGTCATCGTCATCAAAGACACGGTTCACAGTCCCCTCATCAGCATAGGCTGCCGTGCTGCCATAGCTGCTGGTGGCCCAGCCTGCGAAGCGATAGCCCTCACGGGTGAAGGCGCACTTGGGCAGGGTGACGTCCTTGTCAAAGGGGGCGGGGAAGTCTTCCATGGTGCCCTTCACAGTGGACTTGTCGCTAGACTTGATGTTGAACTTGACGACATACTGATAGTCGCGCCAGTGAGCGTACAGAGTCACCTCGTCACCGGTAAATTTGGTGTCGGCAGTGACCTTCTCGCCGCCCTCTTTGGCGGTGTACCAGTCGTCAAATGCCTTCTTGGTCGGATAGTAATAGGAACTCAGGGAGGGCAGGTTCTTGTATACCTCTTCTACCAGCACTGTCCTGGGGTTGTTGTAGATGGTGCTCTTATAGCCATTGCCATCGAAGTGGACGGTGATGCCCTTCACCCAGTGGGCGTAAAGGGTCATGGGAGTGGTGTCAGCAAACTTGTACTGGTTGGTGATCTCGTTGCCGTCCTGGGCTGCGTCATACCAACCGTCAAAGATCCAACCGATGAGGGTGGGGTCTTCGATAGCGGAGAATTTGGAGCTGCCGTCTTCCAGGCGGAGGTAGTTATAGTTCTGGCCTACGACGCAAGTTCTTTGAATGGGGGTAGAACCTTCATAGTTGTAGTCGATGGTGACCGGAACGGCCTGGCCCTTCCAGGTGGCATACAGGGTGACTGTTGCGCCCTGGGTGGGGGTCAGATTCTTTGCGGTCATGGAACCGCTGGAGGAACCCTTGGAACCGCTCCAACCGCCGAAATCATAACCGGCACGGGTGAAGGTGCACGCGGGCAGGGTGACTTCCTGGTCATAGGTGGCGGTGATAGAATCCATAGTGGTGCCCTCGCCGCCGTCGGCGTTAAAGGCGATGGTGTAGGTGATGGGCGTCCACTTGGCGGTGAAGGTGATGTCCTCGGTGATGACCGTCTCCGCCGTCAGCTTGGTGTCGTCGTGGAACCAGCCGTCAAACTGGTAGCCTTTCTTGGCGCCTTCGCTGGGGATCAGGGTACTGCCGATGGGGGCGCCGGTGGGCGCTTGGACGGTGCTGGTCTTGCCGTCGTTGTCAAAGGTGACGGTGGAGGCGTCTGCCCAGCAGGCGTACAGGTCCAGGGCCTCGGTGACGGTCACAGAGGCCTGGTCGGTGTAGACAGCAGCGCCGTCAGCGGAGGTGGCCCAGCCGGCGAAGACCTTGCCGTCACAGGTGAAGGTGTTGGCCTTCAGGGTGCCCTTGCCGCCGTAGATGTTCTGGGTGTAGTCTTCACCGGTGCCGCCGTTGGCGTGGAAGGTGATGGGGATGCCTGCACCGACGGTGAAGTTGCGGAGATAAACGCAGTCGTCGTTCTTGTTACCGCTGCTGTCCTTCTTGTAGGAGAAGGTCAGCGTGTCCCCGGCTTTTACATCCAATTCTACCAGCGTCCAGTCCACGATACCGCTGGCTCCGTTTACAACGATAGTGGACTCATGGGTGAAAGTGAAGGTATCATACTTGGCCTCGGTGGAGACTTTGTACTCAAAGGTCAGATGGGTGTCTGCATTAGCGGTCAAGATCAGGGAGCGGGTGGACTGCATAAACCCCTTGGGAGAGGTCAGGATGCCGTTTTTGACCGACCATTGCAGGTTGGAGACGCCGTTTTGCGCTTCTGCCGTCAAGGGCAGATCCGCAAAATAAGCGTCCAAGTCAGACTGTACGGACTGCACCGAAACAGCTGCCTTGGCGGGTGCTTTCTTTGCCTCAGGCTGTTCGTCTTTGGCGTCCGAAGTGTCCGGAGTCTCCTCTGGTGTGGGTGCGGAAGTGTCAGCGTCGGTGGGAGCACTTGGCTCCACGGTGCTGGCGGTAGGTTCTTCTGTCTGCTCTGTCTCGTTGACCGCCATAGCTGGCACGGCCAGCGAAATCGTCATGATAAGCGCCAACAGAAGGGAACCGATCCGTTTTGTCATGGGTTGTTCCTCCTTCTTTTTTTGAAATCTACAACTGGGGAAGCCAGGTGTATGCCTAGGGGATAGAAGGACGGCATGACAAAAATACCGTCCCTCCCTATGCTTTTTGGGAGAGACGGCTGCTCAGTGTCCAGCACAAATAGACCGATTTCCTAGTCGGAGAAAATCAGTATCCATCTGCCATTGTTTGCTCACGGAGATGCCGCCCGCTGCCATGGCTCTGCCCCGTGTAAGTCTCCTGACTCGCGCTCTGAGGGGAAATTTTCTCCTCGCGTACACATCCTCCCTTCTCACGGAACAAGTTCCGCAATGGTGGACTTTGGTCCCTGCCAGTGACGGTCACGTCACCTGCTTCGGTGTGTCCTTGCGCTCACAGTGCCGGTCGCGCGGGGCTTTGCACCCCATTCATTTCTAGCCGCCGCCTGACCTCTGTTCCAGGTCGTTACAGCAAAACGGCTACACGGTATCGACGAGCCAACTCAAACATTCGATTGTCGCCTTCATTGTAGTGGAATGGCTTTGCAAAGTCAACTTCTTTTGGAGCGAGAAAATGGAGATTGTGGGAGATGCAGTCCAGCGGCGAAATGACGCACTTCTCTTTGGTGTAAACTACCAGCGGAAGGGGTGTCACTGCCCTGATAGAACGGATAAGATCAGCACCCATTCATGGCAGCGGAGCGAGAGCTTCTCTTCATGAATGGGTGCTGTTGCTTTTTGATCAGGTATCAGAAGTTGGTTGTTTGGATGGTGAAGGGGACTTGCGGTTTCGTACGTTTTTAGGTCTTTGTGTTCTTGTTGAGAAACTGGGCATGCTGTGCTTCCCAAGCGGCCAGGCGGGGCTGTTCTTTGGCCTGCAAAAAGCGGATCAGCTCCCAGCCCAATTTGGGCAGGTAGCGACCCTTGCGGAAGAAGAAGCCAAGATCCATGAAAATGGGGTCTTCCAAGCTGCGGATGACCAAACCCTCATAGCCCAGCGTGCTGCATCCAGCCGCC
The DNA here is from genome assembly GCA_934565425.1 of uncultured Oscillospiraceae bacterium. GTDB lineage: Bacteria > Bacillota > Clostridia > Oscillospirales > Oscillospiraceae > Onthomonas. Next base: position 32,954 of record CAKTHW010000006.1, on the reverse strand, counting down.
TCACAGATAATGCCCACGTAGTTGCAAAATCGTACAAGGCTGGTCATGCAGAGGATCTGGGTGTAGTTCAGCACCACGTTCATGGGCAGGTGCTGGCGCTCAAAGGCGTCACACATGATCTGGTTGACCTTGGACTGGGTGTCCATCATCACCAGCTTTTCCTTGGACAGCAGGGAGAGGGGGATCCGCTCCAGCTTGGCCAGCGGGTGTTCCGGGTGCAGTACGATGCGGATCTCCGCCTTGCTGATGGGGATGACCTCCAGGCCGGTGCAGTCTGCGGCGTCCGGAATGGCGTTGTAGGCCAGGTCCAGCTGTTCCTCGTGGACCATCCGCAGAAGCTTCTGCATGGAGCCCTCCTCCAGGTGGATCTGTGCCTTGGGGTGCTCATCCAGGAAGTCGGAGAAAACAGGAGGAGCGGCAGAATCCATGAAGGCATAGGACATACCCAGCCGCAGATGCTGCTCTGCCGAATCGGAGAGGTCATGCATGGCGGTCTCGGCCTCCTGGCAGAGGCTCAGGATCTTTCGGACCCATAGAATAAACTGTTCACCCTCATAGGTGAAGATCACGTTCTTGGGGCTGCGCTCGATGAGTTTTACGCCCAGCTCCGACTCCAACGTATTGATGGCAGCGGAGATGGTTGGCTGAGAGACAAAAAGGGAATCTCCGGCCTGTGTGAAGTTTTTGTACTGATAGACAGCGTTGAAGTATTGCAGATGTTTGAAGTTTAACATACGGTCCCCTCTCGTCTATAGAATTTTATTAATGTTATCATAGCTGTTTTTTTGCAATAAAACAAGCTCTTTTCTGCCCCAATAATGCCCAAGTTCGTTAAAAAGTTGCTGAGTGTTGTAAAAAGCAACAGGCGGAACGGTGAAGGGACGAGGATGGAGTGGATTTTTCTTCCTTCTATAAAGAGGGGAAATCGCTCTGCATACCAAAAGAATGCCCTGCGAGCCGAGTGTGTGGCTTGCAGGGCATTCTTTCATTCAGACCATAGTTGCGGTCGGATTTTGTTCTAATTCGCGCGCTTTTATGATGAGTTTTTCGGCGATACGCGGCAGGGTCTTTCCGGATTTGGAGAGGAAACCAGCCTGGAACTCCAGAGCCGGTTCGAACTGGCGCAGGATCAGTCCGGTCTGGTGCAGATGTTGCACCATATAGGGGTCGCCTGCATTGATGAAGCCAACGAAGTTGCCGAACTTGATGGTATTGAACATACAGAAGATCTGCTCATGGGAGGAACGGATGCGGGGGACAATGCCGCATTTCTCAAAATGCGTCGTGACTAGGGTGCGGATGGCGGAGCATTCGTCCAACGTGACGATATCGACTCCTTTAAAATCTGCTGCGGTCAGTACCGCACGGTTAGCCAGCGGATGGGTGGGGCACATGATGGCGTAGATGCGCGCCGTTGTGATGGGCACCAGGTTGAGGCCCAGGGCTTTGCCCTCCTCTAGACTGGGGAGGGCGTTGAAGGACAGATCCATGAGATCCTGCTGGATCTTGGCGATGTGGTTGTTCATCGAGCCTTCCTCAATATAGAGCGTGGCCTTGGGATAGGCACGGTGCAGCTCCTCTGTATAGAGGAAGCGCTGGAAGGAGAAACCCAGGGAAGGCGAGAGACCTAGGTGTACGGTGTAGCTTTTGCGTTCGGAGAGATCTGCAATTTCGCGTTCGGCATTTTCACAGTCCAGCAGGATGCGGCGGGCATGATTTACGAGTAGTTCTCCCTCCTGCGTAAAATCAACATTTTGTGGCGAACGTACGATCAGCTGGACCCCTAGTTCTGCCTCTAAGGATTTGATCGCCATGGAGATGGCGGACTGAGAAACAAACAGTTCCTCACTGGCGCGCGTGAAGCTGTGATAGCGATATACGGCGACCAGATACTGCAGGCGCTTGATATCCAGCATAGATAAAAACCCCTTTCCTCTGGAGAGACAGACACAGTGGCACAAACGTTGTCATAGCACAATCAATTATTTTGATTTACTTCGCCTATTATACCGATTTCCCGATGCAGAGTCAATCGGCGACTGGTCAAATTGCTGGTTCCAATCGGGTTTTCCTTGTGAAAAAAGCACAGAAAGCCGGAAAAATAGTGAAAATAACTATCAAAAAAAATGATAGCGCATTCAAAAACGCGAATTTCACAAACCGGAAGGTTGGTTGTATCGTTGAAGCATGAAGAGCGGATGGTAAGCCGCTCAAGCGAAAAAGAAATCAGAAAAGGAGGGTGGCGTTGAGCCGGCTGGTTGTGCATTTCCAGCTAGAGCTTGAAACGATTTTTTTGGTAAGTGTGTAAGAAGAAACAACCTGACGTAAAAGCAAAAGAGGAGGAAAAATATGCAAGTTCCCATTAAAAAGTGGCTGGACAAAGTTCCAGGCGGCATCATCATCGTTCCCCTGTTCCTGGGCTGTCTCATGAACACTTTGTGTCCGGCAGCGCTGCAGATCGGCAGCTTCACCACCGGTATCGTAAACGGCACCAGCGCACTGGTCGGCCTGTTCTTCATCTGCATGGGCGCACAGCTGGATCTGAAGTGTGCACCGCAGGCAATGAAGACCGGTTTCACCATCACCATCGTCAAGTTCGCCGTGGCTGTCGGTATCGGCCTGCTGGCGGCACACTTCTTCAATGATAATATGTTTGGCCTGAGCGCGCTGGCAATCATCGCAGCAGCTTCCAACTCCAACGGCGCTCTGTTCGGTGCCCTGACCAAGACCTACGGCTCCGAAGCTGACCAGGGCGCAGTCGCGATCATCTCCCTGAACGATGGCCCCTTCCTGACCATGGTCGCTATGGGTACCGCTGGCCTGGCCAGCATCCCCTACATGATGCTGGTGGCCTCCATCGTCCCCCTGCTGATCGGCATCATCCTCGGCAACCTGGACCCCAAGATGCGTCAGTGCCTGAGCGCAGGCGGCGAAGTGACCATCATGGTACTGGGCTTCGCACTGGGCGCAAACATGAGCATCCAGCAGGTAGCACAGGGCGGCGTGCCCGGCATCGTCCTGGGTCTGATCACCGTTGTGATCGGCGGCGTGTTCAACATCCTGTTCGATAAGTTGACTGGCGGCTCCGGCATCGCAGGCGCTGCAATCTCCAGCGTTGGCGGCAACGCCGTGGCAACTCCCATGGCACTGGCTGCAGTGGACAAGTCTCTGGAAGGCGTGGCAGGGATCGCACAGCCTCAGGTAGCAGCAGCTGTCGTTGTGACCGCTATCCTGTGCCCGATGCTGACGAACTGGATCAGCAAGCGCAATGGCGATAAAAAAAAAGCAACCTTTAACGAAGTAGAAGAGCTTGTCTCCGACGAGAGCAACACCATTTAAAAGAACGAGCTAATACAGCACAAAATTAAGATAAAGGAGATAATACTATGAAAGTCGGTTTTCTGGGTATGGGCGTCATGGGTCTGCCTATGGCAAAGAATCTGGTCAAGAAGTCTGGTCATGAGATCGTAGGCTTTGACGTGGCGGACAAGCGCCTGGAGGAATTCGCTGCCGCAGGCGGCACTGCTGTGAAGGATGCAGACGAGATCTACAAGACCTGTGACATCATCATGCAGATCCTCCCCACCCACGCAATCATCCGTGACTCCGTGGAAAAGGCCATCAAGTTTGGCAAGCCCGGCCGCATCATCGTAGACCTGAGCTCCACTGCACCCCACATCATCCAGGAAATGTATGAGGATGCAAAGAAGGCCGGTATGTTCCTGCTGGACTCCCCCATCAGCGGCGGCAACCCCATGGCTATCGCTGGCACCCTGGCCATTATGACTGGCGGCGACAAGGAAGCCTTTGAAAAGGTCAAGCCCCTGCTGGAATGCCTGGGCAACCCCGTCTACACCGGCAGCGCAGGCAGCGGCAGCGTCACCAAGCTGGTCAACAACATCATCGCTGGCGCTTACATGGTCGTCATGGCAGAAGGTTATGCCTTCGCCGCAAAGGCTGGCATTGATTTGCAGACCACCTTTGAAGCAACCCGCGGCGGCTTCGCCGGCGGCCCTGCTTATGACAACAAGGTTCCCAAGATCATCCATCGCGATTATGAACCCGGCGCTCGTATCGCAGTCCATCGCAAGGACATCGTGAACGCCAAGGACTATGCGCATCACATGGGCGTTGACACCCCGATGACCGATGTGGTCCTGATGGTCATGGACTGGATGAAGGACAACGGCCATATCGACGAAGATCAGGCCGCTATGGTCAAGTATTACGAGGATAAGATGGACGTCAAGGTCGGCAGCGAGGACAACCAGTAAAAAACGCTGCACCAACCATGGAACGATTCCCGATTTCCATCACCCTGCTGGCAAACGCCGGTGTGCGCATCGGCTATCGGGGCATGACCCTCCTGCTCGACGGTGTATTCGGGCGAGAGGGGAACCCCTTCAGCCCGATGCCCGCCGGCTGCTGGCAGAAAATGTGCCGCGGGGAACCGCCCTTTGAACAGCTGGACTGCCTGCTGTTCACCCACTTCCATCCAGATCACTTCTCCCCGGAGATGACCATGGAGCTGGTGCGAAACAGGCCGGTGAAGGCGCTGTTCTTTCCGGAGGACGGCGCGCCGCAGGTACAGGAATTGAAGCACTTCCTGGCGCGCGGGAAGATCCCCTGCGCGTGCCTGTCACACGTGACGGATCACGCCGTGTGGCAGCTGGGAGAGCATATCCGCCTGCAAGCCTTCCGGACACAGCATCTGGGGCCAGAATTTTATGGTGTGCCCCATGTGTGCTACCGGATCGCCTTCGATGGGCGAGAGGTGCTGTTCACAGCGGATACGGACTATGTGCATGAGACACTCACGCAGGTAGCCGGTGTCCCGCTGGAGGCGGCATTTGTGAATCCACTGTTTTTCCAGGCGCTGTTTGACAAACGGTTGTTTCATGGCGCACTGGCAGCAGAGCATATCTGTGTGTATCATATCCCCTTTCAGGAGGATGACCGCATGCATATGCGAGAAAGTGTCCGACGGCGGCTGAGCGCTCCGGGGGCGAAGGATCTACAGGTCCTGCCACTGAGCGAGCCGTATGAGCGGATCGAACTGTAAGTAAAGTGAAAAGATAGGAGGCAGATCGATGACTGATCGCAATGATATTCTGGAAATGGCGCAAGGCCACTTGGGCAGAGTGGTGGCCATCCGGCTGCGTCCGGGAACGGACGTGCTGAAAGGGCTGGAGGAAGCTTGTCGCCGCAGCGGTATCAACAGCGGCGTAATCCTCAGCGCGATTGGCAGCTTGGACGGGGTAGCTTATTGCAACCCGGTGGAAATGCCCGAAAAGAAGGCCGGCTACGGCTATGGCGAGGTCCTGCATCTGACTGGACCCATCGAGCTGACCAATGGCTCCGGCATCATCTGCCATGACGCGGAAGGCAACACCAACCTGCATGTCCATATGGCACTGAGCGACCGTTACGGCAATGCCCATGGCGGTCACCTGGTAGAGGGCACGAAGGTTCTGCTGACCGTAGACGTAATCATCGCAGAAATCGAGGGGCTGGTCATGGGCCGTCAGTTCGATGAGGATCTGGAGGTTCCCATTTTCGCACCTCGTCAAGTATAAATTCAACCACAACACGGATAAGAAAGGCGTGAGATCATTGGCTACAAAAGAAAAGTATACAAAAGAGCAGCTGATGGAGTTTTACCGGACCATGGTTCGGATTCGTGCATTTGAAGAGCACGCAGCAAACTGCTTCACCAAGGGCATGCTGGCAGGCAACATTCATCTGAGCATCGGTCAGGAGGCCGCCGAAGCAGGCGCCTTCGCAGCCATCGAACCCAGAGATTATTTCACCTCCACCCATCGTGGTCATGGCCACGCGATCGCCAGAGGCGCAGACCCCAAGCTGGCCATGGCTGAGCTGTTCGGCAAGGTCACCGGCTACTGCAAGGGCAAGGGCGGTTCCATGCACATCGCTGACATGGAGAAGATGAACCATCTGGGCGCTAACGGCATCGTCGGTGCTGGTCAGCTCATCTCCGCCGGCAGTGCTCTGGCTTCCAAGATCATGGGTGACGACTCCGTCAGCGTAGGCTGCTTCGGTGATGGTGCTACCAACGAAGGCTCCTTCCATGAGTCTCTGAACATGGCTGCCACTTGGCATCTGCCCATGGTCTGGTTCATTGAGAACAACTGCTATGGCGTCTCTACCGAGATTCACCGTGTGACCAATACCCCGGATCTGGCTTCCCGTGCCGCTGCTTACGGTGTGGAATACGCCGTGGTGGACGGGACCAACCCCACTGAGGTCTATGAGGCCATGCAGGTGGCTATGGAACACGCTCGTTCCGGCAAGGGCCCCTATCTGCTGGAAGCAAAGGTCTACCGTTATCAGGGTCACTATTGTGGCGATCCCGCTGTGTATCGTCCCAAGGAATACATGGAAGAAGCCCTGAAGAAGGATGGCATCATGCTGCTGGGCGAACGCCTGCTGAAGCTGGGCGCTACCCAGGAAGAGCTGGACGCTGTCAAGGCAGCCGCAGAAGAAGAGATGGACGAAGCTGTGAAGTTCGCAGACGAATCCCCCTATCCCGATCCCGCTACTGTGCTGGATGATATGTATGTGACTGATAACGAAAGGTGCGTGGCAAGATGAGCAAGAAAATCACCGTCAGCAAGGCCATCGGTGAAGCTTTGCATGAAGAGATGCTTCGGGATGACAAGATGTTCATCATGGGCGAAGATATGGCTGTTATGGGCAACGTGTTCGCCATTACCCGGGGCTTTCTGGATGAATTTGGTCCCAACCGTGTGATCGATACCCCGATCTCCGAAGAGGGCTTTGTAGGTATGGCTGTCGGCGCAGCAATGCGTGGGATGCACCCCGTGGTGGAGCTGATGTACGATGACTTCGCTACCGAATGTGCAGACCCCCTGTTCAACCAGGCAGCAAAGATCCGTTACATGACCGGTGGTCAGTGCAGCGTTCCTATGGTGCTGCGTGCACCCATGGGCTCCGGCCGCCGCAACGCTGGTCAGCATTCTCAGTCTCTGGAGAACTTCTTCTGCCACTTCCCCGGCCTGAAGGTCGTCGCTCCCTGCTCCGCAGAGGACGCAAAGGGTCTGCTGAAGAGCGCGATCCGTGACGAAGACCCCGTCATTTTCCTGGAACACAAGCTGCTGTATGCCCACAAGGAAGAAATTCCGGAAGGCGAATACACCATCCCCCTGGGTCAGGCTAAGGTCAAGCGCGAGGGCAAGGATCTGACCATCATCTCCTGGTCCCGTGAAGTCAACTTCGCTCTGGAAGCTGCAAAGACCCTGGAACAGGAAGGCATTGATGTGGAAGTGCTGGATCTGAGATCCCTGGTGCCCCTGGATTGGGACGCGATCAAGGCATCCATCTCCAAGACCCACAACGCCATCATCGTCTCCGAAGAAGTCAAGCGCGGCAGCTTCGCTGGTGAGCTCTCCGCTGAGATCTCTGAAGAGCTGTTCGATGAACTGGATGCTCCCGTGGAACGTGTGTGCGGCCTGAACATCTGTTCTCCCTTCAGCCCCGTGCTGGAAGACCAGAACTTCCCCCACCCGGCAGATATCGTTGCCGCGGTCAAGCGCGTGCTGAACAAGTGAGGAGGAAACTGACATGGCATATGAAGTATTGATGCCCCAGCTGGGGCTGACCATGGAAGAGGGCACCGTCTCTCAGTGGCTGAAAAAGGAAGGCGACGAGGTAAAGACTGGCGAGGCCATCCTGGAGATCACCACTGATAAGCTGACCAATGAAGTCGTGAGCGAACATGACGGTGTGCTCCTGAAGATCGTCGCCCAGGAAGGCGATGACATCCCCGTCAAGGGCCTGCTGGCTTACATCGGCCAGCCGGGCGAACAGGTTGGCGATGGCGCCGCAGCTCCTGCTGCAGCCGCTGCTCCCGAAGCAGCACCCGCCGCTGCCGCCGCTCCTGCCGCACCCGCAGCAGCACCTGCTGCTGACGCATCCGGCAAGCGGATCCGCATCTCTCCCTTCGCACGGAAGCTGGCCGCTGGCATGGGCGTGGATTATTCCACCCTCACCGGTTCCGGCCCCTCCGGCCGTATCGTGGCCAAGGACATCTACGCCGCAGCGGAAGCCCAGAAGGCTGCTCCTGCTCCCGCAGCAGCAGCTCCCGCTCCCGCAGCAGCACCTGCTGCAAAGAGCGACCTGGAGCTGATGGATGGCGATACCGTCGTCAAGCTCAGCGGCATGCGCAAGGTCGTCGCCGAGCGTATGCTCCAGTCTCATACTGAGATCCCGCCTGTCACCCAGAACACCAAGGTGGATGTCACCGAGCTGATGAAGTTCCGGAAGGATCTGCTGGCCAAGACCGGCAAGAAGTACTCCGTCAACGATCTGGTCCTGAAGGCTACCGCCAAGGTGCTGCGTCAGCATCCTGAGATCCTGGTCAGCTATGACGGCAACCAGATGATCCAGCACACCCATGTCAACCTGGGCATGGCAGTGGCACTGGACGCCGGCCTGATCGTCCCCGTCATCCGTGACGCAGACAAGATGGGTCTGGACGAGCTGTCCGCTACGGCAAAGGATCTGGCAACCCGCGCCAAGGAAAACAAGCTCACCCCCGACGAATACAAGGGTTCCACCTTCTCGGTCAGCAACCTGGGTATGTTCGGTATTGAAACCTTTACCCCCATCGTCAACCAGCCCAACGCCGCTATCCTGGGCGTGTGCTCCATCGAAGATGAACTGCAGATGGACGACGAGGGCAACATCAGCAAGCATCAGGTCATGCGCCTGTCCTTCACTCTGGACCATCGTCTCATGGACGGTGCCGTGGCAGCAAAGTTTGCTATGGATCTGCGCGACCTGCTGCAGAGCCCGCTGAATATTCTGCTCTGAGGAGGGCGAACCTATGGCTTTTGAAATCACCATGCCCCAGCTGGGGCTGACCATGGAAGAGGGTACCGTCTCTAAGTGGCTGAAAAAGGAAGGCGACGCCGTGAAGGCTGGCGAAGCCATCCTGGAGATCACCACCGATAAGCTGACCAACGAAGTGGTCAGCGAGCATGACGGTGTGCTCCTGAAGATCGTTGCACAAGATGACGAGGCTATCCCCGTCTAGGGCCTGCTGGTCTATATCGGCCAGCCGGGCGAACAGGTGGGCGGCGCTGCTCCCGCAGCACCTGCCGCAGCGCCTGCAGCTGCTGCAGCACCGGCAAAGCCTGCCGGCGACAAGCGCGTCATCGTCATCGGCGGCGGCCCTGGCGGTTATGTGGCTGCCATCCGTCTGGCTCAGCTGGGCGCAAAGGTCACTGTCATCGAACAGAAGCACCTGGGCGGTACCTGCCTGAACGTGGGCTGCATCCCCACCAAGTGCCTGCTGCATAGCGCAGAGCTGATCGAGGACATCAAGCATCAGGGCAAGGACATCGGCGTAGAAGTGGACAATGTCACCGTCAACTTCCCCCAGGTCATCGCCCATAAGAATGCTATCTCCAAGCAGCTGACCGGCGGTATCGCTGGCCTGTTCAAGGCAAACAAGGTCGCAAAGATCGACGGCGAAGCCAAGTTTGTGGCACCTGGCAAGCTCTCTGTCAAGAAGGCTGACGGCACCACCGAAGAGATGACTGCTGACGCGATCATCGTGGCCACTGGCTCTGTCAACACTCAGCCCCCCATCCCCGGCCTGAAGGAAAATCCCAACTGCATCGACTCCACCGGCGCGCTGAGCCTGGAACAGCTCCCCAAGAGCATGGTCGTCATCGGCGCTGGCGTCATCGGTCTGGAACTGGCATGTGCATACGCTGCATTCGGCACCAAGATCACTGTCGTTGAAGCACTGGATCATATGTTGCCCATGCTGGACGGCGACCTGACCAAGGTCGGTGTTGCTCACATGAAGAAGATGGGCATGGAATTCCATCTGGAATGCCCGGTTCAGAGCATCGAATCCGCTCCCAGCGGCGCAAAGGTCGTCTGCAAGAACAAGGCGGGCGAAACCGTCAGCTTCGAAGCAGAAAAGGTACTGGTCGCCATCGGCCGCCGTGCCAACACTGATGCGCTGGATCTGGCAGCAGGCGGTCTGGACAACGAACGTGGCCGCATCATCGTCAACGACAAGATGGAGACCAACGTGCCCGGCGTCTATGCCATCGGCGACTGCGTGTTCGGTCACGCACAGCTGGCCCACACTGCATCCGCTATGGGCGAAGTGGCCGCAGAGAACATCATGGGTATCCCCGCTGTCTACGACGAGCGTACCAACCCCACCTGCGTCTACATTGAGCCGGAAGCTGCTTCCGTTGGTCTCACCGAGGAACAGGCAAAGGCACAGGGCATCGACTACATCGTGGGCAAGTTCCCCATGAACGCCAACGGTAAAGCTCTGATCCTGAATGGCGGCGAAGGCGTTGTCAAGATCATCGCTGGCAAGGAATATGGCGAGATCCTGGGTATGCACATCATCGGGCCGCGCGCAACCGACCTGATCGCAGAGGGCGCCCTGGCCATCTCCGACGAGATGACCCTGGATGAGATCATTGCGACCATCCACTCCCATCCCACGGTGACCGAGACCATCCGGGAATGCGCTCTGGATGCTCTGGGTCGTGCCATCCATATCCCGTCTAAAAAGAAGAAGTAAGCTAACAGGCTTGTAATATCATGAAGCGCACGCGTTGCATGATATTACGATATCCAGGTACCGGGGCTTTCTGCCTTGTCACCAGAGCACTTCCGGCCTTTCAGAACCTCGCGCTGCTGCTCTTACCCATTGCATTCGGTTCATTTACTCTTATTTTCGATTTCTCCAGCAGCGATGGTTCCCTTTCTTCCTACCCCTGCCGTGCGTCAGGAGGTGGTTCAGATCCCCTTGCAGGAGGAGTGATCCCACCTGCACCTTGGAGAGGATCTCCACCGCCTGAGGTACGCGAGGAAGTGGAATGCTGCTTGTGCACGCTGTGATGCCAGAGAAAGGCTCCGGTACCGGAGTGGTTCGGTTGTTGAACTGCGTTGAACGACCTCGAACGCAGGTGGGAGATGCCCACCGGAAAATCTTTCACCGCAAGGAGGAGACCACAATGTCTGCAAGCAAATCGACCATGTATTTGGAAACCCACAGCACTGATCCGGCCTATAACCTGGCTTTTGAGGAGACGGTGCTGAGAAACCGGCAGGATCGTCCGTACCTGCTGCTCTGGCAGAATGACAACACCATTGTGGTGGGGCAGAACCAGAACACGGCGGCAGAGATCGACCCTGATTTCGTGGCGGAACATCACATCCATGTGGTCCGGCGCACCACCGGCGGCGGTGCGGTGTACCACGATATGGGGAACCTGAACTATTCCTTTATCACCGATGTGGAGAATGCTGCGGACATGACTTATCAGCAGTTCACCCGTCCGGTGGTGGAGGCGCTCCAGGGATTGGGACTTCAGGCGGAAGCCTCTGGCCGCAACGACATCCTGGTAGAAGGCCGCAAGATCTCCGGTACGGCACAGCGCCTGTTGGGCAAGCGGATGCTCTTCCATGGAACGCTGCTCTTTGACTCTGACCCCAGCATGATCGCTGGCGCACTGCGGGCAGATCCGGCTAAATTTGAATCCAAGAGCACCCAGTCTGTCCGGTCTCGTGTGGGCAATATCCGGTCCTTCCTGAAGGAGGACATGGATCTGCCGGCCTTCTGGCAGTACCTGAAGAATGCATTCGGCGGTGAAGGCTTGGAGACGGGCAGCTTGACGGCAGAGGAATTGGCGGCGGTGCAGGCTCTGAAGGAGAGCAAATATGACACCTGGGAATGGACCTACGGCCGTTCTCCCCGCTTTACCTTTACCAATAAGCGCAAGTGGCCCGGCGGCATTCTGGAGGTAGGCCTTCAGGTGAAAGATGGCACCATTGTGGATGTCCGATTCTATGGGGACTTCCTGTCCCTGACCTCTCTGGACGAGGTGGTGACCGCTCTGCGGGGTGCGCCCTATCGTCAGGACGAATTGAAGCAGCGTCTCGCGGCGCTTCCGTTGGAACGGTATTTCGGTACGATCACTTTGCCGGAGATCTTGGACACGTTGTTCGAATAAGACGGACGGAAATCATATCAGTACAGCAAAACACCCATTCATGATGACAGCGTCATGAATGGGTGTTTTTTGTTTGATCATCTGTGAAAATTGGTGAAGATAGGCGCTTCCTTTGCTGGCAGCCCGAACTGCTCCCGGCCAAGCTGGAAGCTCTTCATCATGAATGCCATGTTCCGTCCCAGGGTGCGCATGGTCTGTAAGCCCTCAGCGTCCTGTGCCACTTCCTCGGCGCAGCCGCCGTACACCATGTTCCAGTACTGGCTGGAGGCCACTGGCATACCGGTCATGGTGAAATACTTATTCAGCACGTCAAAGGTGGCGGTATTCCCGCCCCGGCGGCAGGTGACCACTGCAGCCCCTACTTTCATGGTCTTGTCCACGGCCAAGGTGCTGAAAAATAGGCGATCCATGAAAGCGATGGCGCCTCCGGCAGGGGAAGAGAAGTAGACCGGGGCGCCGATGACGAAGGCGTCTGCCGCCGCCAGCTTGGGTGCGACCTCATTGACCACGTCGTCAAAGACGCACTTGCCCGTCTCTGCACACTTCCGGCAGGCAGTGCAGCCGCGGATGTCCTTGTGCCCCACGTGAATGAGTTCTACGTCGATGCCCTCCGCTTCCAGGGTCTGTTTCAGCTCGGTCAGTGCGGTGTACGTGCAGCCCTTGGCGTGGGGGCTGCCGTTGATGAGTAATGCTTTCATGAAATCACTCCTTTGGTTAAATGGTTACGACAGACGCAGTCCGTTCACCCAGGACTGCACTTCAGAGGTGGAAGCACCGGAGGAAAAGCGCTGTCCTTCCTGCCAGTTGCCGGTGCCGGCCAGGTCTGCCAGCAAGGTGCTGCTGTCGCCCATGCCGGAGGAGGCAGAAGTGGCGAAGGGGATGACGGTCTTGCCGGTGAAGTCGTTGGCTTTGACAAAGTTGTCCACAGGCCACGCGGCGATCTGCCACCAGATGGGGTAGCCCAGGAACACGGTGTCATAGGTGTCCCAATCCGCCACTTCCGTGGTGGTCAGCGGGACATCCTGCAGGGATTCGTCCTCGTGCTCCTGGTTCACCCGGCTGTCCGATTGGGTCCAGTCCAGGTCGTCCTCGGTGTAGACCTCGGTGGGCACCAGCTCAAAGAGCGTCCCGCCGGTGACAGCGGCGATGTCTTTGGCTACGCGCTGGGTGTTGCCGGAGGCGGAGTAGTAGACTACCAGCGTTTTGCCGGTCTTGGGCTGAGCTTCCGACTGGGATGCCGCGGGGGAGGCGGTGGGAGTGGGCTGGTCGCTGCTGCCGCAGGCGGCGAGGCTCAGGGCAAGGGTGGCACTGAGCAGGAGCGCGGTCCATTTTTTCATGATTACAACCTCCGTTCTACTTGTGAATTACTTACATTCGGTCAAGATTTCATAAATCTCATCATGGGTCAGCTTCTTACAGCAGCCTGCGGTGAGGACGGTGGAGTCTGCCACGGCACGCAGGTCGGTGTCAGCGGGGATACCCAGCTCGGCGAAGGTGGTGGGCAGACCAATCTCTTTGATAAAGTCCGCCAAGGCTTCCACACCGGCCAGAGCGGTGGCTTCCTGGCTCTCCTTGGGGGCGATGCCCCACACGTTCTGGGCAAACCGGGCGAAGCGGGCTGCGCCGGACTGGTAGATGTGGCGATAGAGCACCGGGTGGATGACAGCCAGGCCGGCACCGTGGTTGCAGTTGGTGTAGGCGCCCAGCTGGTGTTCGATCATGTGGCCTTGGAAGTCGGTGACCTTGCCAATCTTCAGCACGCTATTCTCCGCCATGGCGGACGCCCACGCCAATTCACTGCGGGCGTTGTAGTTGTCGTGGTTGGCCAGCAGAGTCCGGGTGTTGCGGATGACGCTGCGCATGACGGCTTCATTGATATCGTCAGACAGGTTGTTCTCGTCCGGCTTGCCGAAATAGGTCTCCATAGCGTGGCTCAGGGTGTCAAAGGCGCCGGAGATGACCTGGGGGAAGGGGACGGAGAGGGAGTAGCTGGGGTCCAGGAAGGCGAAGTCCGCCTGCGCGCCCCAGAGGGCACCTTTGATCTTTTTCTCCTCGTGGGTGATGACCGCGCCGTTGTTCATCTCCGAGCCGGTGCCAAATACGGTGACGATGGTACCCAGGGGGATGAACTGGGTGGGGAGGGTGTGTTTGACGGTCTGCATGTCCCAGATGTCCTCATCCAGATGTGCCTGGGCGGAGATGATCTTACAGCAGTCGGACACAGAACCGCCGCCTACGGCCAGGATCAGGTCGACCTGGTGTTCGCGAGCGAGCTTGGCACCCTCCTGCACCTTGGCATAGGTGGGATTGGGCATGATGCCAGAGAACTCGATGACCTGTTTGCCCTCTGCCTTTAGGATGCCCATGACCTCATCATAGACCCCGTTGCGCTTGATAGAGCCGCCGCCATAGGCCAGCATCACCGTATCGCCGTAGTGTTCCAGCAGGCTGCCCAGATACTCTTTTACGCCGCCCTTGCCAAAATAGACCTTGGTCTTGTTTTCAAAGATAAAGTTGTTCATAATCGTCCATCCTTTCTGCAATAAAGGGGTTTCGTTCTGGTTCTATTATAAGAAAAGCGAGACTTTGGGGGAAGTCTCGCTTGGTTCATCAGTGAATACCTTTGGGTTATAACTGAGCTGCCATCAGTACAGCGCCTTCGCAGCATCCAAAAAGCGTTGTACGGTGGGCGTAGGGGTGGGGGAGTGGAGGATGCCGTAGGGGATGCTGTGGGCCCACTCCACCGGGATGACCTTCAGCAGGGGATGGACATTGGCCCAGCCGGGGATGGCCAGCAGGACGTCGTTGGTGTTCTCACAGCGGTTGAAGACATCCACGTTGTAAAAGTCGAAGTCCACGATCTGAATTTGGGGATGGAACTGCCACAGGTCGTCTCGAAGCTGGTCTACGTAGTGGCTCCACCCGCGGTGCATCAGCATGAGCCGCTCACCGTAAAGGTCGGACAGCTGGAGCTTGTCCTTGACAGCCAGGCGGTGGTGGATGGAAACAGCACAGCAGAAAGGCTCGCGGGACAGTTCCAGCCCGGCGCAGCTGCGCAGATCCAGCATGGTCTCGTCAAAGATGCTGCCGATGACGTCGATGTGATTGCCCAGGTTCCCCAAGATCTCCCTGGCGTTTTCCGGGGTGTTCTCAAAGGGGACGATCTGGAACTTGATGTCCGGATGGCGCTCGTTGATCTTCGCCCAAAGGCCCATCAACAGCTGTGCGGGCGTCATGGGGGAAGAACCGATGCGGATGACGTTGGAATCCTCCTGCATGGCGTTCTTGGCGCGGGTTACGGAGTCACGGCAATACTGGATGATGTATTTGGCGTCCTGGTACAGAGAACGTCCTGCTGGGGTCAGCGTCAGTCCGCGGTGGCTGCGTTGGAAGAGCTGGATGCCCAGGGTGTTCTCCAACAGGTTGATCTGCTTGATGACTGCCGTAGGCGTGATATAACGCTCCGCTGCCGCCTTGTTGAAGCTGCCTGCGTCGGCTACATGGAGGAAGGTCTCCAGTTGGGGGTTGTACATGGGGAGTCACGCCCTTTCGCTATTGCTTTTTCTATTGTATCGGAAGACGCCGTTTGTTTCAAGCGTGGTTGGTGCGAACCTCCTCAGGTGTTTTTTCACGTTTGGCAGAAAAAAGGTGGGGAGGATTGACAGAATCCGGGACTTCTGGTACAATGCAAGCAGATTGAGGCGATTTTGCCATTGCACCTTACCCGTATTAGGGGATTGTTACTATAAATTTCGCCGGTTTCTACTTCCATGACAAATTGCACCTTACCCGTATTAGGGGATTGTTACGCGATCTTCCTACATGACTTTCTGGTAATGGACATTGCACCTTACCCGTGTTAGGGGATTGTTACCAGAGTACCGCCGTATAAAGGTAGTCTTGTCTGATTGCACCGTGCCCGTGTTAGGGGATTGTTACCGGACGCTCCCGGCCTAACGCCTGTTTATAGTCGCATTGCACCTTACCTACCCAGAGACAAAACAGCGCTTTCCAAAATGGAAAGCGCTGCATCACTTTTTTCACCAAATCGCTAAACTCCCGCTGGGGCTTGGCGATTCTTTATTGCATGGGTCTGACAGAGGTTGGAAGACCTTGGCGGAGGTTGTAACATTTTGCTGAAATTGGTTGACCGAAGAAAAAGGGACTGGTATGATGTTACTAATATTCCAACACAGACCCATGGGAAAGGAGTACGAACTTAGTGAAGAAATTTATCACATCCATGGCCCTCCAGGCAGGGCGTTTTGATGCCTACTGCTATGAGGCGGTGGGCAATTCCAAATTACAGATGGAAACCGAAGTGCATTTCCCTATCCTGACGGCTATCAGCGGTTACGCCCAGGAGGGAGAGGAGGTCCGGGTCTTTGTGGTCACCTCTCAGACGCCGCCGCAGGTGAAAAACCAAGCTCTTCTGGAAGAAGAGCTGCACGCCCTGTGCCAGGCTAAGGGGTTCCGCTGTCCCCGTGGGCTGGAGCGGGTGGTCATCCCCAATGACCAGCAGGTGGACGCCCATCTGGAGACCTTCCAGAAGCTCATCGACCTGATGGAAGATGACGACGAGCTGTTCGCCTGCACCACCTACGGCACCAAGCCCCAGGCGCAGGCAGTGATGATGGCCGTCCAGTACGGCTACCGCATCAAACACAACACCTCCATCGGCTGCATCGTCTACGGCGAGATCGCCCGGCGGAATCCCGACAGCAACACCTGGAGCACGGCAAAGGTCTACGACGTGACCGCACTGACTCAGATGGATGAGATCGTCCGGGTGCTGGCTGACCGAAAGGTGGCTGACCCCAAGTCTGTGATCGAACACATTCTCAACCTGTGAGGTGGCAATGATGGCAATTAGGAACGCACCGATCAACCCGAAAAAGCGCAAGCTCAACGAGCTGGGCCAGCAGTGGGACCCCGTTGGGCAGCAGGACGCTGCGGCACAGCAAAGTCTTTGGATGGAGATTTGGCAGTTGATCTTCGATATTTACTACCCCGACTTGCAGACGGACGAGGATTATGATGCCTTTTTGAAGGTTATAGATGAAGTGCAGCGTCTCTTTCGGCCGGAGAATGGGAGCCTGTCCGCCTTTGTCTCTACACGGATGCAGATGCGGAAGCTGGACCTGGCACGGAAGAAGAAGCTGGTGGAAGTGAGCTATGACGATGAAGAGTCCGGCCTATCCATGGAAGTGTTGGGAGGGGTAGACAGAGCATTTAGAGAGGTAGTGGAGCAGGCGGATGTGGAGAATGTTCTGTACGAGCTGTCTGCTCAGATCCTGCATTTTGCGGAGCACCACAACAAGAAAACCGGCAGCAAGGTGCGTCGGAACTATTATCAGCTCTTCTACACCTCTGATCTGACCAGTTACATCAAGGAAAAGGGTTCTCCGCCCGTCTTTCAGCATCCGCGGGATCTGATGACTGCCATGAAGTTCGCCTTTGTGGACTTCTGCCTGGCAGAGGCAGCATGCCGTACCATTCCGGCCATCTGGAAGAGTGATCTGAAACCGTATCAGGCTGTGGTCACCGCAACCAAACGACAGGTCAAGGAAGAGCTGGATGGGCTGATCCCGCTGCCTATCCCGGACAAGGTGGGCATCAGCTATTTGGAACGGGAGGAGCAGTATCCCGTCACCAAGGGGGCCTATTCTCAGATGCGGAGCAAATATAGCCAAGAGATGAGCGAGGCTATCCTGGCACGGGGGTTCGTATAATCGAAAGGGGGAAAAACCATGCCGCAATATTTGGCGATTTTGGAGGTTTCCCAGAAGCAGGCGTATATTTTCGGTTCCAAACGGTTGGCCGAAAATGTCGCCCGCTCGGAGATCATCCGGTATGTGACGGAAGAACTGTATCAGGCGTGCGGCGGCACGGAGCGTCACCTGGTGTATGCTGGCGGCGGACATATCATCCTGCAATTTGACGGGGTGACCGCGGAAGATGCCAGAACTGAGGGTCAGGCGCTCATCCGCCAGGTGACGCGTACGGCCTATGGCAGGTTCGGCCTGGAGGTCTTCGCCAAGCTGATGCCCTACGACGAGCGGAAGACGCCAGGGGATAACCTGGATGAACTGATCCGGCAGTTGGAGCGGAAAAAGAGCCTGCGTCTGTCCGCGTTTCATGAGGTGGATACCGGGTTGGAAGTGGAAGGCGTGGAGCTGGAACACGATGCTGTACCTGAGAGGAAAACGACTGCCGTATTCCAGTATCAGCATCCTACTCAGTTCCACGATCTGACGGACAAGGACAGCAAGCTGGCTATTATCCATATCGACGGCAACAGTATGGGCAAAAAGGCCAAGGCTGTGACGCAGAGCGGTGCAGGGGACTGGGAGACCTGCCGGGTCAACCATCAGACGTTCAGCAAAGCGGTAGATGACGCCTTCCAGGCGGCACTGAATGCCACCATCCAGCGGGTGGAGCGGGCACAGGCTGCCGGGGAACTGGAAGAGATCGGTTTCCTCGAACAGGATCCGTTCCACCCCATCCGTCCCATCATCGCCGCAGGTGATGACATCTGCTTTGTCACCGCCGGACAGCTGGGGGTGGAGTGTGCAGCTTATTTCCTGCGCTTTTTGGCGGAGTATAGTCCCTACACGGCTTGCGCCGGTGTGGTGATGGTGTCGGAAAAATACCCCTTTTACCGTGCTTATCAGACCAGCGAACAGCTCTGTGACAACGCCAAGAAATATGCCGCGCAGCTGGTGGCAGAGCATGGAGAGGAACGGGAATTTTCCGCCATGGACTGGCACATGGAATTCGGTCAGGGCAAGAAGTCTCTGTCTGAGACCCGTGAGGATTACATCATGGACGACAGCTTCGGCGGAGAGGAAGTGGAGCATCCCATCCACACCATGAATCTGCGTCCGCTGTGCGTGACGGGACTGGAAGAGGAGATCCTGCCCTATCGGTCCTATCCCTATTTCGTCAATCTGATTTGGAAGATGAAGCAGTACCCCATTCCCAGAAGCAAGATGAAGGGGCTGCGGGATGTCATCCGGCAGGGGATTGATGAGACGGTTTACTATGTGAGATCCAACCGCATTGCGGAACTGAGCAAGTGGGCGTTTGACAGCAAGCATCAGTATGACGCTGCCGCTGTAGTGAAAAATGGCGGGAAGCGGGACAAAGCCTTCTTTACCAAGGCGAAAAAAGAAGGCGGCGCATATTACCGGCACAGCCTCTACTTTGACGCCATTGAGCTGGTGGATCACATCACATTATTGGGTGAGGAGGAACAGGGATGAAGGTTTGTACCAAGGTCACGATGCGGTTAGAGTCAGACGCTATCTTCGGCAGCGGTTACAGTATCCCAGGTGGCGAGGACATTGGGGTAAAGACCGATGAAAACGGACTGCCCTACCTCAGTGGCAGTACCTTCAAGGGACTGCTCCGGGAGGAAGTGGAAAACCTGCTGGAATGGCGGGGAGAAACCGCGGTGGAGGAGACCTTGGAGGCGCTGTTTGGTCAGGTGGAATCCTGGCATGGCGCTTCCTCTCCCAGGCAGATCTTTCTCTCTCCTCTGACCCTGCCCAAAGCGACAAAGAACTGGAAGGACAATCGAACCTTTACCAGTGTGGACCCGGAGACGGGGACAGTGAAAGAGGGGACGCTGCGCATTGCGGCCTGCATCCGAAAGGGCATGGAATTCCAGGGACAGCTGATCTGCCAGGAAGCGGACAAGAAGCTGCTGGAGGATGCAGTCGGTTGTCTGAAATATGTAGGCACCAGCCGTACCCGTGGATTTGGTCGGGTGAAGGTCACTATGGGGACTTGGGAACCGGTGGTGTTGGCAGAAAATACGACCCCTGCTGCGGCGGAGGACTATTTGACCTATCGTCTGTATCTCAAGGAACCGGTTCGCGTGACCGACCGGACGGACAGCCATGACACCTTCCTGGGCTGCTTGGGGCATCTGCCTGCCAACGCTGTGCGGGGATATGTGCTCCATGCACTGGCGGAGGCGGAACCGGAGTGGTTCCAGGCGAACAAGGTTCCGCTCCTTCGTCAGGTTTGCTTTGCGGATGCGGTTCCGTGCAACAAGGAAATGGCCGTGGATGGGGTGGTTTTGCCTGCACTGAAGGGCTTCT
Source organism: uncultured Oscillospiraceae bacterium (assembly GCA_934565425.1). Taxonomy (GTDB): domain Bacteria; phylum Bacillota; class Clostridia; order Oscillospirales; family Oscillospiraceae; genus Onthomonas. The sequence continues at coordinate 12,814 of CAKTHW010000006.1, read as the reverse complement.
ATGAGGACAAGCTGGAACAAAGGTTCTACTCCATTTTACACACCAAAGATGTGGAGGAAGGGACAAAACGGGCGAAATTGGGCAGTTTCTGCACCATTTCTCCAGTGAGTGGCCGTGAGGGCTGCATGGAGATCCAGGGCTGGTCAGCGAAGACGCGGGTGGAGACCCGGATTGCGCTGAAGGGACAGAAGATGTTCCAGACGGAACAGCTCAGCCCGGAACAGACCTTTGCCGGTTGTGTGGTGTTCCATGACTGTTCCCAGGAGATCAAGGAGAAGGTCTCTGCTGCGTTGTCGGGAGAGCTCCGCTTGGGGGCGAGCATTCATGCAGGTACCGGGCTGTGCCAGGTGCAGGATAAGCAGTGGAGAAAGGAAGCGCCGGAGTGTGCTGCTTTTGGGTATCAGCAAGGGGAGACGCTGCCGAAGACGCTGTATCTGCTGCTGCTCTCGCCTTTGGCGCTGTTGGATGAGCGAGGACAGCTCTGTGGTGCAGATTGTGAGACCTTCCAGAGACTGCTAGGGGTGCCGGTGAAGGAGGTGTTCTGTTCCACCTCTGTGATTCAGGTGCCGGGGTTCAACCGCACCTGGGGTGCGCGGATGCCTACCGTGGCGGCCTACGACCGGGGGAGCATGTTCCGGTTGGAATGTGAAACGGCTCCGGACTGGGAGACCATTCGGCGGTTGGAGCGGGATGGCCTGGGTCTGCGTCGAGAAGAGGGCTTTGGTCGGATTGTGTTCCTGCGTGATTTTGAACAGGTGACGCAGAAAAAGCCTAAGAAAGCCGTGTCTCATCGCGAACCTAGCAAAGAGGCAGTGCTGCGTCGCAACCGTCTGCGTTGGCTGAATGATACGGATATTCCCGAAGGACTGTCGGACAGTCAGATGGGAGATCTGCAGGCCAAGTGGGAAGGACTGCGGAACGCTGTTGATCTGGAGATGGTACGCGATGCGATGGAAGCGTGGTTTGCGAAAATTCGGGTCAAAAATGCGGAGTTTCGGGATAAGTACGAGGGAATGCACGACTTTGTTCTTGGAGTGTTCCAGGACAATGCAGAATTGCCTCTTGCGCATCCGGAAAAGCCGGAAGAACGCATCAACCTGCTCTCGGATCTGTTCAATCTGAATCGGAAGGAGGAGATCTAAGCGATGGCGAAATTCAATTATGCTGTATGTTATCAGGTGAAAGCCACCTGCCTGTCTCCCCTGCGTACTGGCGGCTCCGACGGGACGCTGCTGCTGGATGGGGATGGACAGTATTTCATTCAGGGCAGCAGCATTGCAGGCGTCCTCCGTTCCTACTTGACGCGGGAGCAGGGGGAAGACGCGGCAAGCCACCTGTTTGGTGACGCCAGAGGCAGCGGCACGGACAGTCTGCTGACCGTCAGCGATGGCACCTTTTTCACCGCGCCGGAAGCGCAGCATCGACCGCGGCTGCGGATCGACCGGAGGACCGGAACGGGGGAAGATGGGAAATTCTTTGAAACCGATGGCCTCCCTGTTGGGGCTGAGTTGTCCTTCCAGCTGCTTTTAAAATTGCAGGTGCCGATGGAGCAGCTGCAATCCAAAGAGGTGGCGCAAGAACAAGAGACAGTGGAACAGCTCCTGCAGGCCATGCACACCGGAGTGATCACCTTGGGCGGACAGCGTTCCAACGGGTTCGGTGCCGTGGAGCTGGAGGTCAGCCGTCAGTGTTATGACTTGACCGATGAAGCGGACCGAATGGCGTGGATTCGGGATGAGGCGCCGGTACGGACCGAACGGCTGATGCTGAAGGACGGAAAAGAACGGGGAATCTCCTTTGTCTTGACTGGGCATATGCCAAGCGTGTTCGTCCGCAGTGGGCACACAGAGGCGGAGAAAAAGAAGCAGGAAGAAGAATCTGAAGAAGAGGCGAAGAAGCGGAAGAGCATTGCCCTGCCCATGAAGGAGCTTGGACAGTGCCTGCTCCCGGCTTCCTCGATCAAAGGCTGCGTGCGCAGCCAAGCGGAACGGATCGCTGCTTATCTGGGACGGGAAGAGCTGATCTCATCGCTCTTTGGCCAGGAAGCGGAACGGGGATTTACCGGTACTGCGGCCAAGCTGCGGGTGTATGAGTGCCAGATTGAAGCGGCCAGGGAGGAGATAGACATCACGCGGACCCGTATCAACCGGTTTACCGGTGGCGTGATGGAGAAGAAGCTCTTTTCCTTGCGGCCGGTCAGCGGTAAGGTGACCATTCAGGTGGATCTGGTGCGTCCGACTACGGAGCAGGAGCGTGCGATTCTTTTCTATGCCCTCCGTGACCTGGCGGCTGGGCTGTACGGCATCGGCAGTGGCGGCACAGTGGGGTATGGGTACCTGATGGACGCGGCATTGACGGTTCATGATGGAGAGAAAAGCTGTACCTTCCATTATGATGAGCACCAGAACCAGACAGTGGACGGAGCTGCCGAAGTGGTGGAAAGCTGGCTGAATGCCTTAGAGAAGGGAGGTGCTCCGGCTTGAAATGGACAAAGCTGAACGAGCAGGAAGCGCAGGTACAGGCGCAGGATTATCCCTATGTGTTGGTGCGGGAGCTGAGCCGGGTGTACCTGGGCGAGGCGTCCCAAGTGGACATTCAGTGGGATGAAGTGACCGAAGCACGCTTTTTCGATGGTCAGTCAGAGCTGCGCATCTGGAGAGAAGAGAAGGCGCTGACTGCAGTGCGGTTGGAAGATGCGCAGGAGGATGAGACGACCTGTGTGGAGCGGACATATCCTTTGGCCCATAAGGGCGCGTTTGGCCAGGCACTGACTGTGGTGGAGTACCTCCAGTATGATGAGGATGGTCAGATGTATCGCGCGGCGACCCGACTGAAAGGATGGGTGAAGTGAAAATGCCGTATAACAACAATCCCTATAATTTTATCCCGTTGTTTGAGCACGTCTATACCAGATATGACTCCATGGAGGAACTGCCCGCCCATGGCGTCTGGGAACGGGAGTTGCTCAGTGGAGTCATCACTTGCACCTTTACCGCGGAGACGCCAGTGTGTGTTTCTAACGGCGAGGAGACGAAGAGCAATTTCTTTCGGCAGGTGGATGGCAGCTATGTCATTCCCGGCTCCAGCATCAAGGGCGTCATCCGTACCAATATGATGATCTTGGGGTTGGGCGCCCTGCGCCCTGGCGAAGACCTGGACGACGTGCGGATGCTCTACCGTGCCATGGCCAGTGCCAAAGGAAGCGTGAAGGAGCTGGTGAAGCAGGACTATCAGGAGGTGTTGGGCTATAAGAGCGGCACACCCAGGGTCAGGGCTTGCTATGTCCGGAGAGAAGGGAAAGCGTTCGTCATTTATCCCACGGAGAAACCGTTTTTGCGCGTTGCCAGAAGGATCTTGCCGGAGGAGAACTGGGCGAAATACAAAGCGTTGTGTGAGAAGGCTAGGGAGGATAAGAAACAGGGGAAAAATGACAAGCCGGTGCTCTTGCCCTATGAGTACACTAAGATCAAAGTGGCCAATGACCTGACCGTGCCTAATCCCATCTGCGAGGAAAAATGGGTGGACGCTTGGGCGGACACCTTCCCCGTGTGGTATCGGGCATCTGGCGAGACGGTCAAGCAGATGGAGACACGGACGGCAGGTGAGACCAGAGAAGGCTGGTCGCCCGGTGTCTTGATGGCTACGGGATATATGGAGAATCAGAATACCCTCTACCTGTTCCCTGACTTTGACGAAGCGGTCGAGCATTTTACGTGGCCAGAGAAGGACCGTTTGGTCTATGAAATGGACTATGAACGGCGGAAAAACATATTAAAGGGAACGAAAAAAGAGAATGAAAAGGCTATGGACTCTAAGTTTTGGGCATTGCCGGATAGTGATAAAGCGAGTCCTTTCTTCCTACTGGAAGACCAGACCGATGGCATTGTGGTGGGGAAGACCCCCTATCTGCGCATAGCGTTCCAGCACACGCCGGGGGAAGGGGTGCCGGAAGCGCATCGAGCGGCAGCTATGGAGCTGACGTTGGATTACCCGTATGCGGTGTTGGGCTTTGCATCCAATTATCTGGTCGAGGATGAAGAAGGCGGGGAGAAAAAGAAGAACTTGGCCTATCGCTCTAGAGTGTCCTTTGGGGACTTTCGTGCCAGAGCCAACGCAGAGCCCAGCTTGCATAAGAAGGTTCCAGGCTGCGGCCCCAAGCCCACGAGCTTTCCGGATTACCTGCTGCCGGAGAATAGGGAGGTCAAGAGCTACAACAATGACCAGTTCTCTCTGCGTGGCATCAAGCAGTATTGGCTCAAGCCGCCTCAGGAGCAAGTGCAGGATAAGCGCAAAAAGAATACAAATATGGACACGGATCTGAACCTGATGGGAAAGGGCACCCAGTTCACGGGCAAGATTCGTTTCCGTAACCTGGCCGAAGACGAGTTGGGACTGCTGTTGTGGTGCTTGACGCTGGACGACGGGCAGGAGCCAAAGAAGACCTATTTCCAGACCGTGGGCAAGGGAAAACCCTGGGGCTATGGCAGGATGAAGGTCACGCTGGACGCTGTGGAACAGCTCTGCCCGGAGCGTCTCTACAGCGCAAGTGGTCTGGCCAGCGGGAAATATACTCAGCCGCTGGATGCTCAGGCGTTGATCGCGGCGTATTGCAGCCATATGAGTCAGGAATTGAAGGCAAGATGGAGGCGTAAGGCTCCCATCCGGGAGATGAGCGCCATCCAGGACTTCCTCTATATGCACTCTGTGGAGCGGAAGCCGGAAGAGGTGCACTATCCGGAATTAGAGGATTATAAGAACCGTGAGCAGTTCATGCCTACCGTGCGTGAAGAACGGAAGGCTGCGGAAAAGGCGGCCAAGGAACCTGCTGTAGAAGGACCGGATGAAGAGTATCGCCGCAGAAAGGCGGAACTGGGAGAAGGGGATTGGATGAAAGCTGTAAAGTTGATCCAGGACATCCAAAAGCGTCACAAGGGTTGGCGCCCTCCCCAGGATACGCAGTAACGAAAACGCACCGGCTCCGTTCGATTGTCGGGACGGAGCCGGGTGCGAACCTCGGAAGGGGATTCTGAACTTTTTTGAAAAAGAAGTGGGATGGATTGACAAAAAACGGGGGTTCTGGTACAATGCAAGTGAATTGGGGTGGTTTTGCCCTTGCACCTTACCTATGTAGAGAGATTGTTACGAGTGTAAATGATTAAGTTAGATAATTTCATAACTTGCACCTTACCTATGTAGAGAGATTGTTACGGTAATTCAGCTCGTCCAGATTTTCGTATTCGCCTTGCACCTTACCTATGTAGAGAGATTGTTACCACGGATAATTCTGTTAATAAACGCCTTTTTCCTTGCACCTTACCTATGTAGAGAGATTGTTACTGCCAGATGTCCCGGCTCTGTCCCAGCTTAATCACTTGCACCTTACCTATGTAGAGAGATTGTTACATGTAGCTCTTTACAGCTGCGAGTTCAATCGCAACTTACACCTTACCTAATCAGGTACCCCGACCGCTCCTTCCGAAAGGAAGGAGCGGTCTACTAATCTCATCACGAGCAGTCAAATTTTGATGAAATCGCTGAACTCCAGCTGGAGTTTGGCGATTTTTTATGGGGTGGATGTGCCGCGCAGAAAATTTGTGGTCTGCACGAAACCAGCCCCAGAAGAATACGATCAAAAAGCGAAGGGAACCAACTCGCTATAGCGGTGCTGCGATGCACCCAATGGAAAGGAGAAACGCCTATGCTGCTCAATCTGACCAATCATCCTGTCAACCACTGGCCTGACACTCAGCGTGCGGAAGCGGAACGGCGCTGGGGGGAGATCATCGATCTGCCCTTCCCGGCGGTGGATCCGCAGGCGCCTATCTGCGCCGTCTCGGCGCAGGCGCGGGACATCGTCCAGGAGGCAGCTGCCCGGCAGCCGGATGCGGTGCTCTGCCAGGGGGAGATGACTATGACCATGGCGCTGGTGCTCTACTTCCAGCTGGAAGGCATCCCGACCTATGCTGCCTGTAGTCGGCGTGAGGTGACGGAGCAGAAGATCCTGGACGGGAGTGTGCGGAAGGTCAGCTGCTTCCGGTTCGTCACCTTCCGGGAATATCCGAAGTTCTGACCGATACAATAAGAACCCCTCCGATCTGATAATCGGAGGGGTTCTTATTTTATAGGAGGAGGGGGGTCAGTTGGCGTCTTGACAAGACAAAGACGCGTTCTGCGTGTAAGTAGGAGGGGGGGTTAATGCATTTTTTCAGTAAGGGGTGCATTTTGTGACAATGTTCTTTGGGGAAACCCCTGAACTCTTTGTCTAATGGTATTATACGAGAATGTGCGCAAAATAGCAAATACAGATATATAATGGAACCATAGGCTATAGAAATGGTGCGAAAAATGCAATTTCAAGGGAAAGCGAAAAAAGGCCGTCCACCCATTGGGTGGACGGCCTTTGATTAGAGGAAGAGGGCAGCGAAGACGCAAAGGAGCAACATAAATATAGGACTTTATTTGGGGAACGCATAGCGCATCTTGGCTTGACGATATGCGTGGTGCTGCGCGCTCTTTCTGGCAGGGGAGTTATGGATGCAGCAGGGCGGCCAGGTCGGGGAAAGGCCCCAGGGAACGGGCCAGGATGCCGTGCATCTGGGCGATGGCGATGCCGTAGTTGGTGATGGGCACGTGGCAGTCCAGGCTGTGATGGATGCGGGACTGCATCTCCCGCTCGTTGAGCATACAGCCGCCGCAGTGGATGACTAGGGCGTAGGGGGAGAGATCCTGGGGGAACTCTCGACCGGAGGTGAAGTGATAGTCCAGGTCGCAGCCGGTGTACTGTTTCAGCCAGTTGGGGAGCTTCTCTGTGCCGATGTCCCCGCACTGCCGGTGATGGGTACAGCCCTCTGAGATGAGGACGCTGTCCCCATTTTGGAGCTTGTCCAGCATAGCGGCACCCCGGACGGCCTCGGTCAAGTTGCCCTTGTAGCGAGCGAACAGGATGGAGAAGGAGGTGAGCAAAATGTCCTCCGGCGTGTCTCGATTGACGGCCTTGAAAGCCTGGGAGTCGGTGATGACCAGCTTGGGATGCTTGCCCAGAGCAGCCAGAGCGGCGGTCAGCTCACTCTCCTTGACCACTACATTGATGCCGCCGGCGTCCAGGATGTCCCGAATGACCTGCTGCTGGGGCAGGATGAGCCGTCCCTTGGGGGCGGCGGAGTCGATGGGGGTGACGAGAACGACTACATCGCCGGGGTCGATCAGGTCGGCCACCAGCCGTTTGGTGTTCTCCTGGGCACCGGCCAGGCAGCCGATGCGCTCTTTCAGTTCGTAGATGTTCTGGCCGGTCTTGGCGCTAACGGCGATCTCATTGGGCTGACAGGCCGGCGGTGCGTCCAGCAGGTCGGCCTTGTTGTAGACCACCAGGTAAGGGATGTTCCGTTTTTGGAACTGCTCTGTCAGCTGCCGGTCATCCGGCTGCATCCCCAGGGTGCCGTCTACTACTAGGATGGCCACATCGGTCTTGTCCAGCACCTGGAGGGCACGCTGGACACGCAGCTGTCCCAGGCCGCCTACATCGTCAATACCTGGGGTATCAATGATAACCACAGGGCCGATGGGCAGCAGCTCCATGGCCTTCTGCACCGGATCGGTGGTGGTGCCCTTCACCTGGGAGACCAGGGAGAGGGCTTGACCGGTGACGGCATTGACCACGCTGGATTTCCCAGCGTTGCGCAGACCGAAGAAGCTGATGTGTACCCGTTCGCCAGAGGGGCGGTCATTCAGTCCCATCGTGACACCTCCTTCCTCAGAACCGGAAATCGCGGCGGTTGGACGCCTTGATGTCAGCAATATGCTGGGTGGCTAGTGCCTTGACCTTTTCGTTGGTGATCTTAGCCAGCTCCCGCTCAATGAGGGCGTAGCCGGTCTTTTTGGTCTCCTCAGAGGCATAATCCACCAGGTATTCGGTCAGGGTCATCAGGGCATTGGGGTGGCAGCAGTTCAGGATCTGGCCGCTCTTGCACAGGCTCATGAACCGGTCGCCGGTACGGCCTTCCCGGTAGCAGGCGGTGCAGAAGGAGGGGATGAAGCCCATCTTCATGAGCCAGTCCACCACCTCGTCCAGAGAACGCTGGTCGGACACGTCGAACTGCTCAGAGTCATGGGGACGGATCTTTTCGGTGTAGCCGCCCACAGAGGTGCGGGAGGCGCCGCTGATCTGAGAGATGCCCAGGTGGAGGGCCTTTTCTCGGACGGCTTCGCTCTCGCGAGTGGAGATGATCATGCCGGTGTAGGGGACAGCGATGCGGATGCAGGCGATGATCTTCTGGAACATATCGTCTGCCAGGCCGTTGTCGAACACGTCCGGGTCGATGTCGTCCGCCTTCTTGACACGGGGGACGCTGATGGTGTGGGGGCCAACGCCGTGGACGGCTTCCAGGTGCTCAGCGTGCATGAGCAGGCCAGCGAACTCATACTGGTAGCCCTCCAGGCCGAACAGGACGCCCAGACCCACGTCGTCAATGCCGCCGTCCATGGCGCGGTCCATGGCTTCGGTGTGGTAGTCGTAGTCGTGCTTGGGGCCGGTGGGATGCAGCTCCAGGTAGCTCTTTTTGTTGTAGGTCTCCTGGAACAGGATATAGGTGCCGATGCCGGCGTCCTTCAGCTTGCGGTAATTCTCCACCGTGGTGGCGGCGATGTTTACGTTGACGCGACGGATGTCGCCGTTTTTATTGTGAATGGAGTAGATCGTGTTGATGCACTCCAAGATATATTCGATGGGATTGTTCACCGGGTCTTCCCCGGCTTCGATGGCCAGGCGCTTGTGTCCCATGTCCTGGAGAGCCATGACTTCCGCACGGACTTCCTCCTGGGTGAGCTTTTTCCGGGTGATATGCTGGTTCACTCGGTGATAGGGACAGTAGACGCAGCCGTTGATACAGTAGTTGGACAGGTAGAGGGGGGCGAAGAGGACGATACGATTGCCGTAGAAGGCGTCCTTGATCTCCGCTGCCAGCTGGTACATCTGCTCTACCTTTTCCGGGATGTCGCAGGCCAACAGGACGGAAGCCTCCCGATGGGTCAGGCCGGAACAGAAGGTGCCGTGGTCGGTCTTCTTGGGGCGTGCCTTTTCCAGCAGCTCGTCGATGAGGGCCACGTTGTGCTTGTTCTCTTCTGCGTAGCGGATGGTGTCCAGAATTTCCTCGTGGTTGATGAATTCTTCTGCTTTGAGAGACTTGGGATTGTAGATAGCCATAATAAACATCCTTTCTTATGGAGCAGAAGCCTTAGGGGCAACTTTTCCGTCAGAGTATTGGGGGTGCTTTATGCGGTGCGCATATCCCCCCGGTCGGTGACCAAGTGATAGTGGATGGTGTCCATCCGCCGCGCCAGGCAGCCCCGGCACTGGGCGGATTCTTCCCCGGTACAGATCTTGTTGTCGTACAGGGCGTATTTCTTTCTCACTGCCACCGGGGACAGGTTGGGCATGACCACGTTGCCGCCGGCCAGGATGCCCTTTTCCCGCCCGATGGGGTCTAGGGTGCCCAGGGCGGTGGTGGCAGGGAGGAGAAGATTGGGGCGCATGAGGCGGAGGAGGGAGAGCAGATAACAGGTCTGATCCACCCGCCCGGCCGGTTCCCCACGGAACTGGGTGTCGTGGTGGGGGATAAAGGGGCCGATGCCGCACATATGGGGTTGGAAGGTCTCGATGAATTTCAGATCCTTGGCCAGACACGCGGAGGTCTGGTAGGGAGAGCCCACCATGAAGCCGCAGCCCACCTGGAAGCCAATGTCCTTCAAGTCCTGGAGGCACTGCATCCGGTGCTCAAAGGACATGGAAGCGGGGTGGAGCTTTTCATAGTGAGCCTTGTCCGCCGTCTCGTGGCGGAGCAGATAGCGGTCTGCGCCGGCGTCGAACATCTGCTGGTACTCCTCCCGGCTGTACTCGCCCAGGGAGAGGGTCACGGCGCAGTCGGGGTAGCGCTTTTTGATGGTGGACACCAGGGAACAGACCCGGGGGACGGGGAGGATGCCCTCGCCCCCTTGGAGGACGAAGGTGCGGAAGCCCAGCTGATAGCCCTCGGCACAGCAGGTGAGGATGTCCTCGTCGCTGAGCAGGTAGCGCTGGCAGGCTTGGTTGGACTTGCGGATGCCGCAGTAGTAGCAGTCGTTGCGGCAGTAGCTGGTCACTTCGATGAGGCCGCGGATGAAGATATCCGTGCCATAGACCGCCTGCCGGACGGCCACCGCCCGTTGGGCGGCGTAAGCCCGGGTCTCCTCGCACTCCGCCTCGATGAGCGTCTGATACTCGGCCAGCGTCAGGCTGTGCTGCTGTGCCAGACGGTCGATGAGGGCGATGGCGTCAGTCATGGCCGATCACATTGGAGTAGGCGATCTTGACGCTGACGTTGGGGATATTCCCCAGCTTGCCGGCCAGAGAAGAGATCACGTCCTGGGGGGCGTCCACGGCGATGGAGATGATGTGGATGCCGCGCTTGGGGTAAGGCAGACCCATACGGCCGATGATATACTCGCTGACACCGTGGAGCACGGTGTTCAGCGGGGGAACGGCGTCGGGCTGTTCAATGATGATGGCCAATACGGCGACTCTGGTTTCCATCCTAAATACCTCCTTTGGATGAGTGGGCAAAAACCGCCTCACGCGGAGTATGTGAGGCGGTTGTTAGAACCGACGGAATGGGTGTTTGACAGGGAGTAGGGAAGTAGGAGTGAAAAAGGAAGTTCAACGATCCCGAAAAAGGAGAGGTGAGTTTGGTCAAACATCAATTTCGTCAGGGAACAGCGTTCTATCACAGAACCTCCGTCCGATTGGGTGGGGGAGACTGCGGTAAGGGGGCAGTCGTCAGTGCTTGAAGCTGGCGTCGGGGTGGGAGACGGAATCCTCGATGGTCTTCCGCTCTGCTTCCTTGCCGTGCTTTTCCACCAGCTGCTGGTTCTTGGCGCTGTGGGTCAGGCTGCCTGCGCCGTTGACGCAGCCGCCGATACAGGCCATGCCTTCGATGAAGTTGGCGTCCAACTTGCCAACCTTGGCCTTGAGCAGTGCCATCCGGCACTCCTCAATGCCGCTGCAGCTGATGGGCTTGGCGTCGAATTCGATGCCCTGTTCCTTCAGCGCTTCCGCTGCTGCTGTGGACAGGCCGCCGCAGTGGCCGAAAATACGGCCGTAATAAGAGGCGTTGTTCAGCTCGGTCTCTTCCAGCGTGGTGGGGTCGATGTCTCGGCTGTCAAAGAGCGCCTGCAATTCCTCGAAGGTCAGCACGCAGTCCACGTACTCCTTCACCTCCGGGAGCTGACCTTCCGCTTTCTTGGCGGTGCAGGGGCCGATGAAGATGGTCTTGATGTCATCTCCGCAGGTCTCCCGCAGGTATTTGGCGGTGGCCACCATGGGGGAGGGGTTGTGGGAGATGTTCTCTGCCAGGGTGGGGAACTGCTGCTTGATGTAACTGACAAAGGCAGGGCAGCAGGAGCTGGTCAGGAAGCCCTTTTCCGCCAACTCTTTCGCTTCTGCCATGGCCACCAGGTCAGCGCCCATAGCCGCTTCCACGACCTCGTAGAAGCCCAGCTGCTTGATGCCGGTGACCACCTGGTTGAGCTTGGCGTAGGTGAACTGGCTGGCGATGCTGGGGGCGACGATGGCGTAGACCTTCTTGTCGCTCTTGAGCATACTGATGGCGTCCAGGATGAAGGACTTATCGGACAGGGCGCCGAAGGGACATTGGTAGACACAGGCGCCGCAGGAGATGCATTTGTCGTGCTCGATCTTAACGCTGCTGTCAGGGTTCATGGAGATGGCGCCCACCTTACAAGCCTTCTGGCAGGGGCGCTTCCGGTTGACGATGGCGGAGTAGGGACAGGCCTGGGCACATTTGCCGCAGTTGATGCACTTGGACTTGTCGATGTGTGCGTGCTCGTTTTCGTCCAGGGTGATGGCGTCCTTGGGACAGACCGCCTGACAGTGGTGGGCAAAGCAGCCACGGCAGGAGTCGGTGACCCGATAGCCGTCGGTGGGACATTCGTCACAGGCACAGCCAATGGTCTGCACGATGCCCTTCTGCTTCCGGTCGCCGCCGACCGCCAACTTCACCCGCTCGGAGAGGATGGCCATCTCCTTGTAGGTGTAGTACCCAGAACCCGGGTGATCACTTTGGGTGATCTCCTTGGGAATATCCATCATGCTGGACAGCAGGTCATCCTGCCAAGCGTGACGTGCCACTTCGCGAAGCACTTCATACTTTAAAAACTGAACCTTCGTATCAAACTTGTTCATAATGCAAATCTCATTCCTTTCCACGCAAAACGATGCAACGATAGGGCAGCAAGAGGACAAACACGCTATACCATAATTTCACGCTCTACTTCGAGTATTTGGTGCATCAGCTCTTGTACAAAATCCGTGTAACGGCGCTCCTTCCGCGTAATCATCAGATCCTCGAACAGCCCGATCTCGCTGTCCGGCATCTTCACCTGCACTAGATCGTAGGCGTTGAGAAGCTCCTGGGGCAAGGGGGAGATGAGCATGAAAGCGCCAGGGATGTCTCGGAGGAAGTCAAACTGACTGCCTCGCTCAAAAATGGAGATGGAATTCTTATACAAGTGGGTGCGGTATAATTTATCAGTCTCCGCATCGGAGAAGGTGAGGAAATGGTTGTCACCGTGCACCAAAGCAGTATAATTCACCAGGTCAGAAAAGTGGACATACTCTCGATTGGCCAAGGGATGATCCTTGTGCATGACTACCACAAAGCGGAAGACCATAATCTCCTGGAACTTCAACTGCTTTTCAGCCAACAGCTTCTTGTAGTTCGATTCAAACTCAATGGGCAGTCGGATGATGCCCACGTCATACCCC
>CAKTHW010000005.1 GCA_934565425.1 uncultured Oscillospiraceae bacterium | reverse complement strand
CATCACGACATCTACTCCATCGAGGATCTGCGTCAGCTGGTCTACTCCCTGAAGGAAGCCACCCACCACCAGAAGCCCATCATCGTCAAGGTGGCCGCCGTCCACAACATCGCCGCCATCGCCAGCGGCATCGCCCGGAGCGGTGCGGACATCATCGCCATCGACGGGTTCCGAGGCGGCACCGGCGCGGCACCCACCCGCATCCGGGACAACGTGGGCATCCCCATCGAGCTGGCGTTGGCCGCGGTCGACCAGCGGCTGCGGGACGAGGGCATCCGGAACGAGGTGTCCATCGTGGTAGGCGGCAGCATCCGCAGCGCCACCGACGTAGTGAAAGCCATCGCTCTGGGCGCGGACGCCTGCTACATCGCCACCGCCGCCCTGCTGGCCATGGGCTGTCACCTGTGCCGCACCTGTCAGGCAGGCAAGTGCAACTGGGGCATTGCCACCCAGGTGCCGGAGCTGGTAGCACGACTGGACCCGGACGAGGCCAGCGAACGGCTCATCCGGCTGCTCAACGCCTGGAACCATGAGATCAAGGAGCTGATGGGCGGCATGGGCATCAACTCCATCGAAGCCCTCCGGGGCAACCGGCTGATGCTCCGGGGCGTGGGGCTGAACGAGAAGGAACTGGAGATCCTGGGCATCGCCCACGCGGGAGAATAAGGAGGGTGCGAGTATGACGATCGACGCAAGAAGCGTGGCTTTTGACCAACTGAACCAACAGGTGCAGGCACTGGACCGGGACTGCACCATCGTCCACTGTCTGGGACAGCGCTTTATCGGCACCGGGATGCGCCATCATCAGGTGCTCATCCACGGCACGCCGGGGAACGCCCTGGGCGCGTATCTCAACGGCGGCACCCTAGAAGTGTTCGGCAACGCCCAGGACGCGGTGGGCGACACCATGAACGCCGGTTCCATCATCGTCCACGGCAGTGTGGGCGACACCGCTGGCTATGCCATGCGGGGCGGCACCATCTACGTCCAAGGCAACGCCGGTTACCGGGCAGGCGTCCACATGAAGGCCTATCAGGACACCCTGCCGGTGATGGTCATCGGCGGGCGCACGGGCAGCTTTTTGGGCGAGTACCAGGCCGGTGGGCTCATCCTGGTGCTGGGACTGCATCAGGACGGCAAGCCCATCGCCAGCAACTTCCCCTGCACCGGGATGCACGGCGGCAAGCTCATCCTCCGCTCCGATTGCAGCCATCTGCTCTTCCCGCCCCAGGTGACCACTCATCCGGCGGACGAAGAGGAACTGGCGGAGATTCGCCGTTATGTGGAAGAATACTGCCGACTCTTTGACCAGGACGCGGACGCCATCATGGACAGTCCCTTCACCGTGGTCACGCCGGACAGCAGCAACCCCTACAAGCAGATGTACGTGGCCAACTGAATCGCGAACAAAACCCCCTGTGCAATACAGCACAGGGGGTTTTTTGATGCAGATGTTAAATCAGAACAGGCCGGTGATGACGCCGTCTGCGTCGATGTCGATGCGTTCTGCCGCAGGCACCTTGGGCAGGCCGGGCATGGTCATGATGTCGCCGGTCTGGACCACGATGAAGCCAGCGCCAGCGGAGACCTTCACCTTGCTGACGGAGACGGTGAAGCCTTCCGGGCGACCCAGCTTTTCGGGGTCATCAGACAGGGAGTACTGGGTCTTGGCCATGCAGATGGGCAGGTCGCCGTAGCCCAGCTCTTCCAGCTTGGCGATGGCCTTGTTGGCGTCGTTGGAGTAGGTGACCGCTTCGCCGCCGTAGACCTTCTTTACGATGGCTTCGATCTTGGCCTTGATGGGCTGATTCAGCTCGTAGCTGAACTGGAAGTCATGAGGCTGCTCGCACAGGCGCAGCACTTCTTCCGCCAGCTCCAGGCCGCCTGCGCCGCCCTTGCCCCACACTTCGCTCATGGCCACGTTGACGCCCAGCTCCTTGCACTTGGCACGAATCAGGTTCAGTTCCGCGTCGGTGTCCTGGACGAACCGGTTGATGGCCACCACTGCGGGCAGGCCGAAGACCTTGGTGATGTTCTCCACGTGCTTGAGCAGGTTGGGCAGACCCTTCTCCAGGGCTTCCAGGTTCTCAGCACCCAGCTCGCTCTTGGGCACGCCGCCGTTGTATTTCAGCGCCTTGACAGTGGCCACGATGACCACCGCGCTGGGGTCGAAGCCGGCAGCACGGCACTTGATGTCCAAAAACTTCTCCGCACCCAGGTCCGCGCCGAAGCCAGCCTCAGTGACCACGTAATCAGCCAGCTTCATGCCGGCGTCGGTGGCGGAGACGGAGTTGCAGCCGTGGGCGATGTTGGCGAAGGGGCCGCCGTGGACGATGGCGGGATTGTGTTCCAGGGTCTGGACCAGGTTGGGCTTGATGGCATCCTTGAGCAGGACGGTCATGGCACCTTCCGCCTTCAGGTCATGGGCGGTGACCGGCTGACCGGCGCGGTTGTAGCCCACGATGATGCGGGCCAGGCGCTGCTTCAGGTCCATCAGGTCGGAGGCCAGGCAGAGGACTGCCATGATTTCAGAGGCAACGGTGATGTCAAAGCCGTCTTCCCGGGGCACGCCCTGCATCCGGCCGCCGATGCCGTCGATGACGTTGCGGAGCTGGCGGTCGTTCATGTCCACGCAGCGGCGCCAGGTGATGTTCTTCACGTCGATATCCAGCTCGTTCCCCTGCTGGATGTGGTTGTCCAGCATCGCGGCCAGCAGGTTGTTGGCTGCGCCGATGGCGTGGAAGTCACCGGTGAAGTGGAGGTTGATGTCCTCCATGGGAATGACCTGGGCGTAGCCGCCGCCGGCTGCACCGCCCTTGACACCGAACACGGGGCCGAGGGAGGGTTCCCGGAGGCAGAGCATGGTGTTCTTGCCCAGCTTGGCCATGGCGTCTGCCAGGCCCACACTGGTGGTGGTCTTGCCTTCCCCGGCGGGGGTGGGGTTGATGGCGGTGACCAGGATCAGCTTGGCCTTGCGGGGGGTGTCCCGGAGGGGACGGATGTCGATCTTGGCCTTGACCTTTCCGTAATATTCCAACAGATTCTCGTCGATGCCCGCTTTTTCAGCTACCTGGCTGATGGGAAGCATGGGAGTGCTCTGAGCGATCTCAATATCCGTCTTGATGCGGTTTTCTGCGTTGCTCTTGGTATTCATGGGCATTTCATCCTTTCTATCCAGCTAAAGTTGTTCGTATCTGAATCTTCCGGGCATAAAAAAACACCGAACATCCAGACCATTCCTCTTTCTTGGCCCAGACGGTCGGCTCATTGGCTGTCAGACAGCCAATCCAGACAGGCCAAACGGTCTGTCAGATCATACTCCCTGTGGTTCCTTCCACTTCCGTCAGTCATATGATCCACCTATAGAATACCATGTCCTCCCACCCTTTGTCAACGGCAAAGCGCACAAAACCCTGCCCCGCTCCCCTGCCTGCCGGTGTCGGTTTTACGCGGATTTCACAAGAGCTTTACCGAACCATGCTGGAAAGACGTCTGTCCCCGGCCTACAATAAGGGCGAAGAAACGGGAGGCGATCTCAATGACAAAACAGAACGAAAAGCGACGGAGCATCATCCTGGCTGTGGTGGCGCTGGCCATTGCGGCGGTCACCCTCTGTGCCGTGGTGTTCTCCATGAGCACCGGCCAGACCAAGGACCCGTCCAGCGGCGTGGTGCTGGACAAGAACGCAGTGGAATTTGACACCGGCGACACCCTGTCGGCAGACCCTCTGAGCATCCGCTTCCCTGGCTACAATGACATTACCCTGAGCCAGTCGGACACGGACATCCCCATCGTCCTCACCAACCCCACCGGCAACCCCTGCCTGTTCCAGTTTGACGTGACGGTGGATGACAGTACGGACAGCCTGCTCCACAGCGACTGGGTGGAACCGGGGAAGGCGCTGGAAGGCGTCGCTCTGTCCCACACACTCTCTCAGGGCGACCACACCCTCCACGTGGCCATCAGCACCCGCTCCCTGGACGGCACCGAGCCCATGAACGGGGGCAGCGTGACGGTACAGCTCCACGTGGCCTGAACTTGCCATCTCCCCTCTCTGTGAGGGTTCATGGATAGAAATTGACAGATTGAATCAACCCATTTTTGCAATCCAAAAGGAGGTACAACCCATGAAACGGAACAAATTCAAAACCCTGGCCGTCTCCGGTCTGGTGGTGGCCGCCACTGCCCTGACTTCCCTGTCCGCCATGGCCGTGGACGTGAACGTCAACTCCCCCTCCGCTGACTTCCAGCAGAAGGTGGTGCTGGAGAAGACCGAAGCAGTCGTCCCCTCCTTCACCGTGGAGATCCCCGCAACGGTGAAGCTGGCTTCCAAGGCACAGGATCTGAAGTACACCCTGAACCTGGAGAACGACACCGCCTTCATCCCCACCGGCAAGAAGGTCTCCGTGACCATCGACAGCGCCGGCTATCCCGGCACCCTGAACAAGTTCGCCGTCTGGGACAGCAAGAACCTGGAAGAGGCGTCCTATGAGATCTACTACTCCGACCGGATGGCCGGCGGCCGCTACAACATCGGTGACGAGATCGTCTCCTGGGACGGCAGCAACCACGGCACCCAGACCCGCCGCATCGCTGTGAAGGATTACAACCACGTACAGCCCGGTAACTACAGCGGCGTCATCAACTACGGCATCTCCCTGAAGGACAAATAATCCACTTTCCCACTCCCCTATTTCTCCCCCTAATTTTACTTTCTTACTTTTTCTTTTCTCTACTCCAATTTCTTCTTTTTCCCTACCTAGGATACACGCAACACAACAAGAACCCCGGTTCCAATGGAACCGGGGTTCGCCCTTTCGGAAAGGTTTTGTATGGGTTGAGTTGACCTTTGCCTCGCAGAGTTCCGTCATTTAATGACGGAATAAATTCCAATCTGAAAAAACTGGCGGCGCAAGGTGAATTGCCCGAAGGGCAAGAGAGGGTGGCCTGGGCCATGTACGTCAGTTTTTTCTCTTCTCAGACGGGTAAGTGCCGCAGCGTTAAGCCAATGTGCCGGTGGCACATTGGCAGCGTAGGCTCCGCCTGTTCTACAGGTGGAGAACCTACCGGCGCAGCGAGTGCATGCACCCGGCTGCTTATTTCCTGAAAATGCTTGCATTTTCAGGAGAGCGGAGCTCAGTCTGCCAGCGCCATGTTATCCACTTCGTTGTCGTCAGCGTTGGCATCTGCCGGCTTCTCCAGCACCTTGCCGTCGATCTTCACGTCGCGGGACTTGTCGATCATGCACTCGAAGGTCTTGCCCACGCTCAGCTTCAGCTCGTTGCCGTCCTGGTCATAGAACCGCTGGGGAGCGGTGACGCTGTCCTTCTTCCAGGTGATGGGGATGTATTTCCCACCGCTGATGTAGTAGCCGGTGCCGGTGCCGGTGGTGGATACGGACAGGTGTCCCTTGGTGGATTCCTTGACCACGGAGATATCGGTCAGGATGACCAGCACATTGGTCACTTCCACCTGCTTATTGCCGTTGGCTTCATCGATGTAGCCGGTGCCGAACTGGCCCACCGCGTAGGTCTTCTTGTCAGCGTTGTACTTGAAGGTGGTGTTCTTGTACTGGGACATCTCCACGTCCACGTCGGTGGCGGAAGCGCCGTCGGGGGTGCCGTCTTCCGCGAAGCGGAGGCCGGCGTCGAAGTTCTTCTTGTGCTGGGTGCGTACGTCGTCCTTGCCATTCTTCAGGTAGTCCTGGATCTTGTCGGAGTCGGTGTACATGGTGTGCTCGGTGGCATAGCCTGCGTTGAGGCGCGCCTTGCTGCGGTAGAAGTAGCTGTAGGCGCAGTTGGTGCCTTTGCTCAGGCAGTCCATGTCGTTGAAGTCGGCGTTGCGCATGTACTTCTTGATGATGTAGTAAGCCGTGTTGCTGCCGCCGCAATGGGTCAGGATGGCGTCATGGCCGACGGCCAGGCGGACGTAATAGGGGCGGGTGCTGCGGACGGTGCCGATGGTACCCACGCCGCTGATGTCCTGGTACAGGGCCATGATACGGGTGATGCCGCCCTCTTCGGGGATCTCAAAGAAGAAATCCGCCTTGGAGTTGCCGGACTGGGGCAGGGCCTGCTTGATGTTGTTGAGCATGACCGCCACGGGGCAGTTGCCGGAGATGTCCGTGTCCGTCTCCTCACCGGTGAGGGGGTTGCGGTTGCCGGGCAGGCCGGTGCCGCTGGTGGCTTTGGTCTTGGGTTCGTCCTGGTCAGCGGGCTGGGTGGCGGCGGTGTCGGTGCTGGCGTCACCGCTGCCGGTGGGTGCCACGGTACAGCCGGCCAGACCCAGGAGCATGGCCAGAGTGAGCAAGGTACAAATCAGTTTTTTCATTGAAACTTCTCCATGTTGGGGGACAATGGGGAAAACATTGCCCCTTTTCCTAAATATTGCTTATGGTGCTTGTTTATCATAGCCAATTCTGAACGGCCTGTCAAGGCGTTCGACCGCCTCTTGTCAATTTCGGCAATTTCGTTTATACTGATTTCAAGCGATTTCATAAAACCTTAAATTTTAACTGGGAGGTAAGGGATATGGCTCGTGGTTTTATCCGCAATCCCCTGGATGTGCGCCTGCTCATCCTCTACATCTTAGACCACCTGATCTCACCGGTGACCATGGCGGAGCTGACCGACCTGGCCCTCTGTGACGAAGGGTTGGACTACTTCCAATTCGCCACCGCTCTGGGCGCCCTGACCGAGAACGGGCACGTGGCGGAGTCGGAGGACGGCCTGCTGTCCATCACGGAGAAGGGGCGTGCCAACTGCGCCATCTGCGCCAACGAACTGCCCATCTCCGTGCGTACCAAGTGCGACCGCAGCACCCAGCTACTCAACAAAGAGCTGAAACGGCGGGATCAGATCCGCGCCGTCATCACCCCGGTGCCCAATGAGGAGCGGTACACGGTGGAGATGATCATCGACGACGACGCCGGCAACCTGCTGACCCTGCAAATGGCAGCCCCCGACCGGCAGCAGGCGACCGAGTTCGCCCAGCGGTTCCAGAAGCATCCGGAAGCGCTGTATCACGCAGTGCTGTCCGTGCTGCTGGACGAATCTGAGAGGTGACCTATGACAGCCATCTATAACATCACCTGCGCCGGCATCCCACTGCCCCTGCTGGTGCTCTATTTCCTGTGGTACTCCTTCCTGGGCTGGTGCATGGAGACCGTCTACTGCTCCATCGCGGAACGGCGCTTCGTCTTCCGCGGCTTCCTGAAAGGCCCCATCTGCCCCATCTACGGCTTCGGCGTCATGGTCATGGTGCTGTGGCTCCAGCAATTTACCCAGAACTTCCTCCTGTTCTACCTCATCGCCACCGTCACCATGTCCGCCTGGGAGTATTTCGTGGGCTGGCTGCTGGAAGTGACCACCCACATGAAGTACTGGGACTACTCCCACCGACGGTTCAACCTGAAAGGCCGCATCTGCCTGGGCAACAGCCTCTATTGGGGCATCGCCGCCTACGCCGCCATCTTCTGGATCCACCCGGCCACCCAGCGGCTCTTCGGGCACCTGTCCACGGTGGCACAGACCTGGCTGGCCGGCGGCCTGCTGGCCCTGACCCTGGCGGATACCATCGTCACCATCCGGCACCTGGCCCTCACCTCTGGCTTCCTGGCCAAGGCAGAGCAGGCACGGGAGGAGCTGGAACGGCAGAAGGAACAGCTGCGGGAGGCTGGTCTGCAAAAGCTCCAAGCTGCTCGTCTGCAAATGGCACTGGCCAAGAAAGAGCTGGAAGAGAATCGCCTGCTCCAGGAGGCCGCTCACCACTCCGCCCGCTTCCGCAACCGCTACCACCTGATGTCCTCTCGGAACTTCAAAGAATCCTTGCAGTTCGTGAAGGAACACGCCGCCGGCCTGCGGCAGGATCGAAAGGATCGCTTCGCCCAGCTGAAGGCGGAACGGAAAAACAAAAAAGCCTGACATACCAAAAACGCACCGTTCTACGTAGAACGGTGCGTTTTTTATTCGCCTCGCAGAGTTCCGGCCTCTTAGAGGCTGGAATAAAATGCAATCTATTTTTTCCGGCGGCACAAGGTGAATTGCCCGAAGGGCAAGAGAGGGTGGCCTGGGCCATGTACGTCGGAAAAAATACTGCTTTGTTCCGCTATTACTCCGGTAGGTTCTCCGCCTGAAAACAGGCGGAGCCTACGCTACCAAATGTGCCCCCGGCACATTTGGCTTAACGCTGCGGCATGCACCCGGCTGCAATCTCACCAAAATGCTTGGCATTTTGGTGAATTTCACAGCAGCGGCGCGAACACACGCAGCAAGCTCCGGTAGAACCGCTTCGCCCAGCTCTGCCCCTGTACCTCCTCTAAGGTCACTTGGTCGCTCTGGGCTTGGGTCTCCAAAAAGTCCCGCTTGATATCCGCCACCGAATGGGCGCCGCTGAGCCAGACGCCGCACTCGAAGTGGAGATAGAGACTGCGGTAGTCCAGGTTGATGGTGCCCACCATGCCCAATTCGTCGTCGCACACCAACGTCTTGCTGTGGATGAACCCAGGCAGGTACTCGTACACCTTCACCCCCGCCTTCACCAGCGGTTCGTAGTGGGCGCGGGTCAGCTCGAAGACCCGGCGCTTGTCCGGGATGTGGGGGGTGATGATGCGCACATCCACCCCCGCCTTGGCGGCAGAGCAGAGGGCCTCGTTCATGGAGTGGTCGATGATGAGGTAGGGGGTGGTCAGGTAGATATAACGGTTGGCGCGGCTGATGAGGTTGATGAACACGGTGGCGCTGACCTCCTCGTCGTCCAGCGGGCTGTCCATAAAGGGCTGCACCAGGCCGTCACTGGGCACCGGGTCGGGCAGGTAGACGTTGGGGCGGTACTGTTCAAAGTCCTCCACCTCCAGCTCGTCCACGTTCCAGGTGGACAGGAACATGGTGGTCAGGTTCCACACCGCCGCCCCCCGGAGGCAGATGCCTCCGTCCTTCCAATGGCCGAACCGCTCGATCTCGTTGATATACTCATCCGCCAGGTTCACCCCGCCGGTGAAGGCGGTGTGGCCGTCGATGACGCAGATCTTACGGTGATCCCGGTTGTTCAGACGCAGGGAGATGACCGGCCGGAAGGGGTTGAAGACCTTGCAGGCGATGCCCTTCTCCCGGAGGGTCTTGGCGTAGTGCTTGGGCAGGGTGAACAGGCAGCCGATGTCGTCGTACAGCACCCGCACGTCCACCCCCTGGGCGGCCTTGCGCTCCAAAATCTCCAAAATGCCATCCCACATCACGCCCGGGTGGATGATGAAGTACTCCAGAAAGATGGAGTGCTCCGCCTGCTCCAGCTCCGTGAGCATCCGGGCGTACAGCGCCTCACCGGTGGGATAGTACCAGGTCTGGGTGTCCAGGTGGGGCGGGAACAAACTGGCGCGGGCGATATAGCGGGACTGGACCTTCACGCTCTCCTCCCCCTCTGGCAGCGCCGCCAGCACCTTCTCGCCGTCCCCCATGCTCTCCTGCTGTAACTCCGTCAGCCGCTCCATCCGTTTCCGGGTGCGTTTGCTCAGACGGACGCCGCCGAAGAGCAGGTAGAGCAAGCCGCCGAAGACGGGGAGCGCCATGATGGGGACAATCCAGGCTATTTTGTAATCCGGGTGGCTGGGTTTTGCGATGATGGCGATGACCGCCAGGACGGTGAGCAGGATGCAGATGCCGTAAAAGTAGGTGAAATACTGGGAAAAGGCCAGGATCATGACCGCTAGGACGACAATCTGTACCAGCATAAAGAGCACGTCGAAGAACAGCCGGTGGGTCAGGATGCGGGCGATACGCTGGAAGAGGGAGCGTTTCGTGCTCTGGATGCGAGCACTGGTACGGGCTTTGATCTCTTGCTTCATTTCACCACCACGTTATCCTCTCCCAGCAGCGCCTGGAACTCTTCCACCATGGAAGTGTGTATCATACAGGGCAAGCCGAATCGCTTTTGGGTGTCTTCACAGTACAGGATGAGTTGCTGTTGTCCGGGGAAAAGGAGCAGGATGTTCTCGATGCGCCGGGCCATGGTCTTCTCAAAGGTGGGCAGACGCAGGTAGAGCTTCCGCGCCTCCTTGATGGGGTGGGGCTGCTCCGGCGGGGTGCGCAGCTCTTCCACGTACTCGATCTGTTGAATCTGGT
Organism: uncultured Oscillospiraceae bacterium; assembly: GCA_934565425.1. Taxonomy (GTDB): domain Bacteria; phylum Bacillota; class Clostridia; order Oscillospirales; family Oscillospiraceae; genus Onthomonas. The sequence goes on along the minus strand of CAKTHW010000005.1, from coordinate 31,763 downwards.
CGCAGAGCAGCTGGGGCGCTTTCTCGTCCCGGACGGAGATGCTGCCGTCCACCACGATCACCTGCCCCTCCACCAAGAACCCTTCGCACTCGCTGAGGGTGCGGGAGAACACCAGCAGTTCCATGGAACCGGTGTCGTCCTCCAGGTTCACGTAGGCCATCATGGTCTGGTTCCGGGTAGCTTTCAGGCGCACGCTGCTGATGACGCCAGCCAGGCGCACCTTCTGCCGGTCCTGGAACCGTTCCGGGCCGGTCTCCTGGGCGAAGTCCGCCACGATGGCGCCCATCTTCACCGCACCCAGCCGTCGGGTCTGCTCCCGGTAGGCGTCCATGGGGTGGCCGGACAGGTACAGGCCGGTGCTCTCCCGCTCCATGTTCAGCAGCTCCTGTCGGGTGAACTCGGGCAGGTCGGGCAGGGGCACCTCTTTGGTCTGATTGCTCTCGCCCAGACCGCCGAAGCCGCCGAACAGGTCCAGCTGCCCCTCCAGGTTCCGTTTCCGGCTGTCCGCCACGCTGTCCATGACGCGGTTCATCACCTGGAGCAGCTGGCTGCGTCGAGCACCCAGGCTGTCAAAGGCACCGCAGCGGATGAGGTTTTCCAGGGCACGGCGGTTCAAGTCTTTGTCGAACATCCGCTGGCAGAAGGACTGGAAGGTCTCAAAGAGTCCGTCCTGCTGCCGTTCCGCCACCATCTTGTCGATGAGCCCCCGGCCGATGCCCTTCACCGCCGCCAGGCCGAATCGGATGCCCTCGTCCACCACGGTGAAGTCGGGTCCCGACTCGTTGATATCCGGCGGCAGCAGGCGGATGCCCATCTCCTTGCACTCGGCGATGTACTCCGCCACCTTGCCGCTGGAGTCCAGGATGCTGGTCAGCAGGGCGGCCATGTACTCCTTGGGATAGTGGCATTTGAAATAGGCGGTCTGATAGGCCACGATGGCGTAGCAGACTGCGTGGGCTTTGTTGAAGGCGTAGTTGGCGAAGTCGTAGATGTCATCATAAATCTGCTGGGCGGTATTCTCTGGAATGCCGTTGGCCACGCACCCCTTGATGTTCCGCTCCGGGTCGCCGTAGATGAACGCCTCCCGCTCCTGCTCGATCTGCTTGGCCTTCTTCTTGGAGATAGCACGGCGCACCATGTCTGCGCCGCCCAGGGAGTAGCCAGCCAGCTGCTGGAAGATCATCATGACCTGTTCCTGGTAGACGATACAGCCGTAGGTGACGGACAGGATGGGTTCCAGGCTGGGATGCAGGTAGCGTATCTGGCTGGGGTCCAGCTTGCAGGCGATGAATCGGGGGATGGAGTCCATGGGGCCGGGGCGGTAGAGGGCGATGATTGCGGTCAGATCCTCGATGGACTCCGCTTTCATCTGGACACAGACGCCGGTCATGCCGGCGGATTCCATCTGGAAGACGCCGGAGGTGCGGCCGCTGTTGAGCATTTTGAAGGTCTCCGGGTCGTTGTCCGGGATTTTGGACAGCTCGAAGTCCGGCTCCCGCCGCTGGATGAGCTTTTTGGCGTCGTCCAGAACAGTCAGGTTGCGCAGGCTCAAGAAGTCCATCTTCAACAGCCCCAGCTCCTCCAAGGTGGTCATCACGTACTGAGTGACCATGCTCTCGTCGTTCCGCGCCAGGGGCACGTAGTCGTACACCGGCAGACGGGTGATGACCACGCCGGCGGCGTGCTTGGAGGCGTGACGGGGCATCCCCTCGATGGAACGGGCAGTGTCGATGAGGTTGTGGATGCGCGGGTCGTTCTCGTACTGCTCCCGAAGGGGTTTCGATAAGCGCAAGGCGTTGTCCAGGGTCATGTGCAGGCTGGACGGCACCTGCTTGGCCAGCTGATCCATCTCCGCATAGGGGAAATCCAGCGTCCGTCCCACGTCCCGCAGGACGCCACGGGCGGCCATGGTGCCGAAGGTGACGATCTGCGCCACGTGGTCGCTGCCGTACTTGCGGTTGACGTAGTCGATGATCTCGTTCCGGCGGCGATAGCAGAAGTCCATGTCGATATCCGGCATGGTGACACGTTCTGGATTCAAAAAGCGTTCAAAGTACAGGTCGTACTGCATGGGATCTACGTTGGTGATCTCCAAACAATAGGACACCATGGAACCGGCGGCGGAGCCACGTCCCGGCCCCACCGGAATATCCTGGCTCCGGGCGTAGGCCACGAAGTCCGCCACGATGAGGAAGTAGTCCACAAACCCCATCCGGCGGATCATCTCCATCTCGTACCGGAGACGCTCCCGATAGTCCTCCGAGGCGTTGGGGTAGCGCTTCTCAAAGCCCTTCTGGCACAGCTCCGCAAACAGGGAGTCCCCGTCGTACCCCTCCGGATACTGGAACTCGGGCAGGTGGTGCTGGCCGAACTGGAAGGCCATGTGACAGCGGTCGGCGATGCGCTGGGTGTTCTCGATGGCCTCCGGCCACTCGGGGAACAGCGCCCGCATCTCCTCCTCGGATTTCACGTAGAATTCTTCCGTCTCAAACCGCATCCGGTTGGGCTCGTCCACCAGCCGCCCCATCTGGATGCACATGAGCACGTCCTGGGTGCGGGCGTCCTCTTTGCGCAGATAGTGGGCGTCGTTGGTGGCCACCAGAGGGATGCCGGTCTCCCGGTGGATGCGGAGGATGCCGTCCAGCACCAGCTTTTGCTCCTCGATGCCGTGATCTTGGATCTCCAGATAGTAGTTCCCCTCACCCATCAGCTCCGCCATCTTCAGGGCGTGCTCTTTGGCGCCTTCATAGTTGCCAGCCAGCAGCCGCTTGGGCACCTCGCCGGCCAGACAGGCGGACAGGGCGATGAGTCCCTCATGATGCTCCCGGAGCAGGTTCAGGTCGATACGGGGCTTGTTATAGAACCCGTCCAGGTTGGCCTGGGAGACCATGTAGGACAGGTTCCGGTAGCCGGTCTCGTCCTTGCACAGCAGCACCAGGTGCCGGTTCTCGCTGTCCAGCTCCCGCACTTTGTCCGTCCGGTTCCGGGGGGACACGTAGACCTCACAGCCGATGATGGGGTGGATGTCCTCGGCCACGCAGGCTTTATAGAAATCCACACAGCCGTACATGACCCCGTGGTCCGTGATGGCCACCGCCGTCTGTCCCAGCTCCTTCACCCGTTTCACCAGGCCCTGGATGCGGCAGGCGCCGTCCAGTAGGGAATATTCCGTATGCAGATGCAGATGTACAAAGGCCATTGCGTCCCACTTCCTCTCGCTTGTTTCATAAGAGTTTAGTATACCACATTTCTCTTCGCCGCACACCACCCAAAACGACAAAACATCCTATCGTCGGGGTTTCCCATACGATAGGATGTGTTCTTGCAGCAAATTCAGCCCTCTTTCCCCAGCTCCACCAGCTTCCGCAGCCGGTGGTTCAGGCAGGATTTGGTCACCGGCGGCACTGCTGCCTCCGCCAGCTGGGCTAGGGACAGCTCCGGGTACTCCAACCGCAGCCGCGCGGTCTCCTGGAGCTTTTCCGGCAGCTTGGCCAGCTCCCCTCTTGTCTCCAGCCGGTGGATGGCCTCGATCTGCCCCTGTGCCGCCTGGACGGCCTTATCCACGTTGGCTACGTCGCAGTTCAAGCGTCGGTTGACGCCGTTCATCAGGTTCTTCTCCACCTTGGCGTTCATCACTTCCATGGCCGCCAAGGGCGCACCGATGGTGGTGAGCACGTCGGCGATGGCTTCGCTCTGCTTGAAGTAGGTCACGTAATTGGACTTCCGGTTGGTCTCCTTGGGGTGGAAATCCAACTCGGGCAGCAGGGCTTGCAGCTCTCGGTGGACATAGTAATGGGAGGTGGTCAGCTCCAAATGATAGCGTTTTTGGGGGTCGGTGACCGAACCGCCGGCCAGGAAGGCGCCCCGCAGAAAGGCCGCTTTGGTGCCCTGTTCCTCCAGGACGCCGTAGTTGATGTGGTGGAAGAGCAGGCTCTCGGCGTTGGCACCGAAGGCATCCATCATCCGGGCGATCTGCTCCGGGTCGCTGCACACAAAGGCCCCCCGTCCCGACGCCTCCGGCGTCTGGTCGAAGGTGACCTCAAAGGCCCGGTGGAACAGCTTGGGCAGCCGCTGGGCAAAGTCCAGGGAACGGGTGGTGATGCGCACCTCGTTGGGGGTGTAGACGTTGCAGAAGAGCAGCACGCCGTAGGCTTCCGCCTGGACGCACTCCAAGTGGGAGAGCTTCTCCCGACACAGCTCCGCTTTGGTTTCCGAGGAAAAGGACATGGTGTTCGACTCCTTCGCCTGCCGGTTGGGACGGCAGGGGTTCTCTCTAGGTTTCCCGGATGTAGCGGATGCCGCTGTCCGTCCAGGTGCGGACGCAATAGTGTTCGATGAGATCCATCACCGCCCGTGCCAGCTTCACCGGGTCGTGGCGGGCACGCTCCTGGTGGACGCCCTCGTTGGCCAAGGGACAGCAGGTCAGCTCCACCCCCAGCGCCTCCACCGCCGCACGGTCGATGACGATGGGCTCGGCGTTCTCCACCCGGTAACGATCCTGCAAGTCCTGGGAGATGGGGGTGGAATTGGCCAGGCACAGGTCCACCAGGCCGGGTTTGGAGTGGGCGAAGAGGGCTTTCAGGTGGTCAGACAGGGTGTAGCCCTCCGTCTCCCCCTCTTGGGTCATGATGTTGGCGATGTAGATACGCAGGGCGTTGGACTGAGCCACTGCCTCGGCCACGCCGTCCACCAACAGGTTGGGGATGACGCTGGTGTACAGGCTCCCCGGCCCCAGCAGGATGATATCCGCCTTACGGATGGCGTCCAACGCAGCAGGCAGCGCCGCCGGGTGTTCCGGCTCCATACGTACCTGGGCGATGCGGCAGTTCTGGGCACGCTTGAAGGCGGAGATCTTGGATTCTCCCACCACCGACGTGCCGTTTTCAAACTGCGCCACCACATTCACGTTCTCGTTGGTCACCGGCAGCACCTGCCCCGTGATGGCCAAGACCTCGCTCATGCGAGCTACCGCCTGGTCAAAGGAGGGGGAGATGCCGTTCAGCGCCGCCAGGAACAGATTGCCGAAGCTCTGCCCGGCCAGGCTGCCCTCTTGGAACCGGTAATCCAGCAAATCTTCCATGATGGGCTCCGCGTTGGCCATGGCCTGCAAGCAGCTGCGGATGTCGCCAGGAGGGGGCATCCCCAAGTCCTGCCGGAGCACGCCGGAGCCGCCGCCGTCGTCGGCCACGGTGACGATGGCGGTCAGGTTGTTGGTATAGTATTTCAGACCCCGCAGCATGGTGGACAGCCCGGTGCCGCCGCCTAAGGCAGTGACGCGGGGACCTCCGCCCACGGGGATTTTGGAATCGCTCATATCAGCTCCTCCTATTTCCGCTCCCGGGTCATATCCCGATGGCTCTCCGCCACCTGATACCCCAGCTCCCGGATGACCTCAGACAGGGCGTGCGCCATGGCCACCGAGCGATGCTGTCCGCCGGTACAGCCCACGGCCAGCACCAGGGTACTCTTCCCCTCCGCCTCGTACAGGGGGAGCAGGAAGGTGAGCATATCCCGGCACTTGGCCAAGAAGGTCTTGGTCTCGTCGTACCGGAACAAAAATTCCCGCACCGGCTCATCCAGACCGGTCTGGCTGCGCAGGCTCTTCTCATAGAAGGGGTTGGGCAGGAAACGCACGTCCCACACCAGATCCGCCTCCAAGGGCAGGCCGTACTTGTAGCCAAAGGACTGGACGTTCACCCGCAGGTGCATCCGCTCGCTGCTGGTGCCGAACATCTGCCGCAGGACGTTGCGCAGCTGGCCGTTGTTGGCAAAGTTGGTGCTGTCGATGATATAATCCGCCCGTTCCCGCACGGGAGCCAGCAATAATTTCTCCCCTTCCACCGCCTGAGACAGGGACAGGGTGCCCCCCTCCAACGGGTGGCTGCGGCGGGTCTCTTTGAAGCGCTTGATAATGGCAGGGACGGACGCCTCCAGGAAGAGGAGCTTACAGTCGATGCCCATCTCCCGCATGGTGTCCAAGGCAAAGAACAGCTCGTCGAAGTTCTTGCCCCCCCGGATGTCGCTGACCATAGCCACCTTGTCATAGCCGCCGTTGCCGCTGAGGCAGAGCTCGGCGAAACGGGGCATGAGGGTGGCAGGCATATTGTCAATGGTGTAAAACCCTTCGTCCTCCAAGAACTCCCCTGCCGTGCTCTTGCCCGCACCGGAGAGGCCGGAGATGATGATCATTTGCATGGATCTTTTCCACTCCTTTCGGATGTTCTCTCTCTTTCCAAAGTGGAATCAAGGCATCCGCTTGATCTCCAATTCCAGGGTGATCCCCTTCTTCTCCCGGACGATGTCCCGGATCTGGTCGGTCAGCGCCAGCACGTCAGCACAGGTGGCGCCGCCCCGGTTGATGACGAACCCGGCGTGCTTCTCACTGACCTGGGCGCCGCCTACCGTCAACCCCTTCAACCCGCACTGGTCGATGAGGGCGGCGGCGAAACCGCCTGCGGGGCGCTTGAAGGTACTGCCTGCACTGGGGTACTCCAAGGGCTGTTTGCTCTTGCGCTTGTAGGCCAGGTCATCCATCCGCGCCTGGATGGCGGCCGGGTCGCCGGGCTGGAGTTTCAGGACACCGCCGGTGACGATCTCGTGACTGCCGGAGAAGGCACTGGTGCGGTAGCCCAAGTGCTGTTCCTCCCCACGGCGGACGCCCTTCTGCCCCGCCTGGGTCAGGTAGTGGGTCTCCACCAGCACATCCTTCAGCTCACCGCCGTAAGCACCGGCGTTCATGACGATGCCGCCCCCCAGGGAGCCGGGGATACCGGCGGCGAACTCCAAGCCGGTCAGGCCATGCTGCAACGCAAAGCCCGCCAGCCGAGCCAGGCTGATGCCAGCGCCGCAGGCGATGGTGGTCTCGTCCAGCAGCTCTAAACGGGTCAGGCCGCGGGTGGTCTTGAGGACGAAGCAGTCCATAGGTTCATCCTGACAGAGCAGGTTGGTGCCGTTGCCCAACAGGTAGGGGGTGATGCCCGCCTTCCATGCCGCGCGCAAGGCTTCCGCCAAGGTCTCCTCTGAGTCAGGGAGGGCCATGAGGCGAACGGGGCCGCCAATTTGAAAGGAGGTGTGCCGGCTCATGGGTTCCTCCTGCAATAGGGTCAAATTGGGGCAGCTGTTGCGCAGCTGGGTTTCTAACTGAGTGTAACGGTCCATGTCGTGGCTCCTCCATCCATAGTGATACAAGTTTAGTATAGCAGATAATCGCGGAAAATAGAATGATAAAAAAAGAGAATGGCACAACTTTTGTTATGCCATTCTTACGTTGCAACATAGAAGAAGCTTTATGCGCTGCATATTTTAGGGGAAACCCCCGGCGAGGGTTTCCCCTCTCCCCGGCAAAGCCGGGGATTCACCCTTTCCTGCGCTTTTGAGTGCATGGGGAATTTCGCTGTCTGCGGACAGCGACCAGGGGCCTTGCCCCTGGACCCCACTTCCTTTTCTCACTCTGTGTAAGTTCGATTGAGCCAAATCAAAGATTTGGAATCTCACTTATCAAAGAAGCAAAAGGAAGCGAAAAGAAGTTTAACGGGCCTGCGGCGCTTGACCTTTGGAAAAAATCTTATTTCTCCTTCTCCGCCTTATATTTTTCATAGATGCTCACCAGGCCATCCAGGATCAGCCCACCGTCTACCACGTCGATGGTATCGGTATTCTCTGCGATCAGCCGAGCCAGGCCGCCGGTGGCCACGACCTTGGCGTTTTCGCCGCCTTCCAGCTCCGCCTTGGTGTTCCGGATGAGGTACTCCACGGAGCCGATGTAACCCAACACGCCGCCGATCTGGATCTGGCTGACGGTGTCCATGCCCAGGAAGGTGTCCGGCACGGCCAGCTCGATCTGCGGCAGCTGAGCGGTGCGCTGGAACAGGGCGTTCATAGAGATCTGGACGCCGGCCAGGATGCAGCCGCCGCGGTAGCAGCCCTCTGCGTCAATGGCGTCCAGGGTGGTGGCGGTGCCGAAGTCCAGGACGATGAGCGGTGCGCCGTACTTTTCCACGGCTGCCATGCAGGCCACGGAACGGTCTGCGCCCAGGGCGTAGGGATCGACGCCTTCCGGATACTTCAAGGTGGGGAAGACGTGTTCGTTGACCACCAGGGGCACCCGGCCGAAGTACTTGATGATGGCATTGGTCAGTGCGTGCATGATGCCAGGCACCACGGAGCAGATGATGACATCCTGCACCTGGCAGGGGTTCAGGCCAAAGCGCTGGAAGTAAGCACAGGCGTTCAGGCCCAGCTCATCCGATGTTCTGGTCACGTTGCTGGTCAGGCGGAAGCTGCCCACCTGTTTGTTGTCTTTGTACACCCCGAATACGATGTTGGTGTTCCCAACGTCAATCAGCAAAAGCATAGTATTCCTCCTCAGAAAAAACTCCTTTGATCACACCTCGACACTGCCCTTCCTCCAGGTACAGCACGCCATAGCTGACGGAACCCATGCCCACACTGCCTGGATTCATCAGGTAAAAGCGTCCGCACTTCTGACAGTGCCGCTGGTGCGTATGTCCGTACAGGACAAAATCTGCCCCGGTCTCCTCTCCCAGGCAGATGATCTCTCGGTCATCCCGCTTCACGCCACGACTATGCCCGTGGCAGATGGCGAGACGGTATCCGGCCACGTCGATGACACGCTCCACCTCCTCATAAGGAGCGTCATCGCAGTTGCCGGGCACCTGTTCGATGGCCAGCTCTGGATAGATCCAGCGCAGTTCCTGGACGTCCTCCCAATAATCGCCCAGGTGGAGCACCATATCTGGCGCCTCCTGCTCGATGGCCGTGATCATGTTGGTGGTATTTCCGTGGGAGTCGGAAAAGACAAGCACTTTCATCTTTTGGTCACTTCCTATTCCGCCGTGCATATACTGGGAAAGCACGAACATCAAAAGGGGGTCCTGTTATGAACCAATCTTCCACATCCAATCCCCTCCAGTCCCCAGAGGCGGCGGCGCTGCTGAAGAACCCCAGCGCCTTGAAAACCCTCTTAGGCTCTCCGGAGGCCAAGCAGCTGCTGACCATGCTCAACGCCCAGAACAACGCCGGGCTGAAGACCGCTGCCCAACAGGCCAAAGCGGGTGACACGACGGCACTGATGGCCATGGTCAACGACGTGATGAACCGTCCGGAAGGGGCGAAGCTGATGGCGCAGATCGAGTCCAAGTTCCCGAACCAGGACAAGAAGCGCTAGATCCACCCCGTACACAACGGGTTTGAAAGGGAGGTCAGACTGCTGTGGATGATTTTGAAGAAAAACTCAACTCCATCCTCTCCTCACCGGAGGCGATGGGGCAGATCATGGCGCTGGCCGACTCGCTGACCGGTCAGGCCGACGGGGGTTCTGGGGACACAGCTCCGCCAGGCACCCAGCCGCCGGTTCCCTCCGGCGGTGGTGGGACGGGGCTGCCCGACCTGTCCGGTCTGGCCTCCGCCTTTTCCGGCGGGAGCAATCCCCTGGCCATGCTCCAGAACCTGGACCCGGCCATGCTCCAGACCATCGGCACCCTGTTTCAAGAGTACAACCGGTCGGACGACGAGAAAGCCGCGCTGCTCCGTGCCCTCCAACCCTTTTTGCGGCCGGAGCGGTGGGCGAAAGTGGAAAAAGCCATCCAGATCACTCGCTTGTCCCGGGTGATCCGGGCTGCCATGCAGCTGTTCCGGGAGAAAGGCTATGTATAACCAATTCATTCCCCCCGACGGGTTCCGTCCCGTCTCCCCTCCGCCAGGCACGCCGCCCAAGGACGACCCACCACCCAGAGGACGCTCTCCCCTGTCCGCTCTGCTCTCTTCCCTTTTGGGCAAGGGCGGGAACCCGGGGGGCAACGCCGGTGGGAAGACCGGTCTGGCCGGTCTGCTGGATCGGTTTGGGCTGGGGCAGCTGGATCACGGGGATCTGCTGCTGTTGTTTATCTTGATCTATCTGTTCCGAGAATCGGAGGATGACGAGTGGCTCATCATTCTCGCCCTGGTCCTTCTGATGGGTCTTTAGCGTACCCATCGGAAGCGCCGTCCTCCTCCGGTTCTTCCGATTCTTCTTCCTCTGCATCCTCGTCCACCGGTTCGGACAAGGGTGTCTCCTCCAGCTGCTCTGCGGCAGAGGCACGGTGACGCCCCACGCCCTTCCAGGTGGCAATACCGGCCAGGCTCAGCACCACCAGCAGGATCAGCCCGCGGCTCAAGCCGCTGGCTGCGCTGACCACAGCGGTCAGACCCAATAGGCCGGAAACGCCGTAGAGGACAGCCACGGTCTGTTTCTTGGAAAAGCCCATGTCCATCAGCCGGTAGTGGACGTGCTCCCGATCCGCCTTGAAGGGACTTTCCCCGTGGTACAGGCGGAGGATGACAGCAAAGCAGGTGTCAAAGATGGGCACCCCCAGCATAAGGAAGGGGATGACAAAGGAAATGATGGCGTAAAATTTGAACAAGCCCTGGATACTGGCCACAGCCATCACATAACCCAACAGGGTGGAACCGGTGTCCCCCATGAAAATCTTGGCGGGCGGCCGGTTATAGGGCAGGAAGCCGATGCAGCCGCCTGCCAGCGCACTGGTGATGATGGCCACGCCTGGGTTGGAATAGACCAGGGCGATGATGACCAAGCTCACGCAGGAGATGGTGGACACGCCAGCCGCCAGGCCGTCCAGGCCGTCGATGAGGTTGACGGCGTTGGTGATGAGGACGATCCAGAACAGGGTCACCGGAACGGACAAAATGCCCAAGTCCCAGTGCCCGCCCAGAGACATCAGACGGCTGAAAAAGTAAATCTTATTGCCGCCCAGCACCGCCACAGCGGCAGCCACCAGCTGCACCACCAGCTTTTTCATGGCCGGCAGGTCGTAGATGTCATCAAAGACCCCCAGCAGGACGATGATGGTCGCCCCGGCCAGCATACTGATGTTCTTGGGCCCCAGGGGCGCAAAGAGCAGGGCACTGCACACGAAGCCCACGAAGATGGCCAGGCCACCCATACGGGGGGTGGGTTTTTTATGCAGATGTCGGGCGCTGTCGGTACCGGCCTTGCCGGGCATGTCGATGGCTCCCGCCCGGAGCGCCGCCTTCATGGCGAAGGGGGTGGCGATATACGCGATGAGAAAGGCAGTCAGCAGAGCCACTGCCGCCGCGACGGGAGCAGAATGAATGGATAGGATAGAGGATCACTCCTTCACCAATTATCGGGCAACAAAACCCACTTTCTTGTAGACCTTGCGCAGGGTCTTGTTGGCGATGTAGCCGGCCTTTTCGGCGCCGGCACGGTAGACAGACTCCAGGTACGCCTTATCCTGGAGCAGACGGTTGGCCTCCTCCCGAATGGGACGGCACAGCTCCACCACAGACTCGCCCACGGCGGTCTTGAAGTCGCCGTAGCCGCGGCCTTCAAATTCCCGCTCGATGGCGGCAAAGTCTGCGCCGGTGGCGGCGGAATAGATCTGCATCAGGTTTGCGATGCCGGGCTTGTTGGCCGGATCATAGCGGACGCAGGTCTCGCTGTCGGTGACGGCACGCTTGAACTTCTTTAAAATGACCTCCGGCTTGTCCATCAGGTAGACACAGCCATGGGGGTCCTTGTCCGACTTGGACATCTTGTTCTCCGGACTGGTCAAGCTCATGACCCGAGCGCCGATCTTGCCGATGTAGGGTTCGGGCATCTTGAACACATCGCCGTAGAGGGTGTTGAACCGGTGGGCGATGTCACGGGTCAGCTCCACATGCTGCTTCTGATCCTCGCCCACGGGCACATAGTCCGGCTGGTAGAGCAGGATATCAGCGGCCATCAGGCAGGGGTAGGTGAACAGACCTGCATTGATGTTGTCGGCGTTCTTGGCGCTCTTGTCCTTGAACTGGGTCATCCGGGACAGCTCCCCGAACATGGTGTAGCAGCTGAGCACCCAGCTCAGCTGGGTGTGCTGGGGGACATGGCTCTGGATGAACAGGGTGTTCTGTTCCGGACCCAGGCCGCAGGCAATGTACTGCGCCAGCTGCTCCATGGTGCGGCGGCGCAGGTCAGCGGGGGTCTGGCGCACGGTGATGGTGTGCAGATCCGCCATAAAATAGTAACAGTCAAAGGATTCCGCCCGTTCCGCCCAATTTTTGATGGCGCCCAAGTAAGAGCCGAGGGTCAGATCACCGCTGGGCTGGATACCGGAAAGCATGACTTTTTTTTCATCCATGTTAACACGACCTTCTCCCTTGCCGTCGGACAAAAGCCCATAGGCAGGGTATTTTATTACGTTAGGTCAGTTTATCATGTTTATACAAAGATTGCAATAAAGTTGTGAAAAAGATGTCAAAGTTTTATAGGGAAATTTACGGGGTGGGAGGATTCTGCACAGTGGTTCTTCTCTCACTATGCTCTACTATAAGGGCGAACCCCCAGGGTAGGATAGCATAGTTGCTCATCCTTGTACTCCTACCCGAACCGTCCCCCCGCCTGTTGACAGGCGGAGCCTACGCTAAATACCTGCCCCCGGCAGGTTTTCTTAACGCTGCGGGGTTCGCCCTCTTTTTGGCTACGCCAAAAATTCACCCTTGCAAATCAGCAAGAACCAACGCACCATGCCTGTAAAACAGGCATGGCCTACGCTAAAAACTTGCCACTGGCAAGTTTTCTTAACGCTGCGGCGCTGACTGCGGTCAGCGACCAGGGGCTTTGCCCCTGGACCCCACTTCCTTTTCTTCGCGAAGAAAAGGAAGCGAAAAAAAGCTTAAATTGCCCTGCGGGGCTTGGACTTTGTTACCGTCTGCTTTCTTACTGGACAAGCGTCCCGCTCTCGTCCTCGATCAACAGCAGAATCTTCTCCTCTGCCTCCGTCTGTCCGTTCACGTACACCATGCATCGCCGCCCCTCGTCGGTCTGGCAGGTACACTCCCAACACAGGACCTCCGCTTCCCCCGGTGTAGGGATGAGGGCCAGGCGGGTGCTCTGGATGGTCAGGGCGGGCGAGACCGTTTTTCGGGCTTGTGCTTCCGTGATGGTGGCTTTTAAGGCGGCGCTGTCCCGCTCCACGTGGTGGGTCAGGTAGTTCTCCGCCTCAAAGCCCACCACGTCCCCGTTGTCCATGGCCACTTCCACCTTGATGAGGTCGGGGTAGAGCAAAACGTCGTCCTGCATGGCGGCGAAGTTGACGGTCAGGGTGCCGTCCGCTTCACTATAATAGTGTTCGGTCAGGTCGGTGAAGCCGTGCTGTTCCAGAAACGCTTTGGCACGCTGGACGGCCTCTTTTTGGGAGATGGCCGGTTCGGTAACAGGACGGGAGGCCAGCATGGCGATGACCTTTCCGCCGGCTTTGGTCACCCGGATGGTACAGCTCCCCTTCTCCCCCTGCAAGCGGAACACCCAAGCGGGCAGGTCGCCGGCGATGGGTTCCATCGGCTCCAACGCCTGGGCGCTGACGCCTACGAACTGGGCTGCGGTCTCCCTTGCGCTGGCACGAGTGACCTCCTGCAAGCCCTCCAGGCCAGGTTTGGCTTTAGACTGGAGGCTATCCGAGAAGGGGCCGTCATAAATGAGGGTGGGCAGTTCGGGGAAATCGGTCTCCACGGTCTGGAAGCGGCTCTCCCCGGTCTGGGCGCCCAAGCTCCGTGCGCTCTGGGTGCCGTTGAGACGCTGTTCCACGGCGGTCAAGTCCTCCAGGGCGGTCTCGCCGTTATAGACCTGCTGTTCCAGCTTGTCCAGCGTCTGGGACAGCTGGCGGGAGGCTTTGGAGAGGGCTTTCACCGTCTCCAACTGGTCGCCGGTATAGCCCCCCTGGGTGGCGGCAGAGCGTGCCAGCGCCTGGGCGTAGTCCCCCACTTTGGAGACAAAGGACGCCGTCTGGGTCAGCTCCACATAGGCGTAGGGCAGCTCGCCAATGGCCTGCTGAGCGGCCTGGGCTTGGCCATAAATTTCCGCCCCCAAGGCGGCGATCTGGGTGGGAGAGGTGGTGCAGGTCTGCTTTTCCAGGCTGGTGCTCATGCGCTGGACGCTGGCGGTCAACTCGGAAAAGGCATGGGTGTAGCTGTTGGCGGTGAGCCGTTGGTACTGGATGAGCTGGGCATTTTGCTGCATGATGGTGCCCGCCAGCAGGACGAAGGCGGCGGTGAGATAGGTTGCCGCTCGAATGCGGGTGCGACGGGTCAGGGATTGGAGCATCGTCATCCCTTCCTTTCCTCAAAACTAAAAAAACGACATGGTTTTCCTGCCGTTAGCCTGCATCAAACCATGCCGTTTTATGTTGGGAAAAGTTTCGTTTTTTCCACATTATGCTGTTAATCGGAACTCTTTTGCTCCACCACATACTGGTTCACCAGCCCCAGCACCTTAGGCGTGCAGGTGGTCTGCACCAGGATAGTCTCCCCGTACTCCACGCTGTCCACCTTGGCCTCTCGGTAGAGCATATCCAGAACGCCTCCCTTGTCATAGGGCAGGGAGAGCAGCACCTGCTTGGAGCCCTCGTCCAGCTCCTTGCCGATGGCCTCCATGAGCTTGTCCAGTCCCTCGCCGGTCTTGGCGGAGATGGACACGATGCGGTCGCCGTGGGGCAGGATGTCCGCCTGGAGGCAGTCGCACTTGTTAAACACGTCGATACGGGGCGTCTGCTCCGCCCCCAGCTCTCGGATGAGCTTTTCCACCACGTCCGCCTGGGTGCGCCACTCCTCGTTGCTGGCGTCAATGACGTGGAGCAGCAGGTCAGCGTACTTCAATTCTTCCAGGGTGGCCTTGAACGCCTCCACCAGGTGGTGGGGCAGCTTGCGGATGAAGCCAACGGTGTCGGACAGAAGGACGGTACAGGTATCGGAGATCTCCAACGTCCGAGTGGTGGTGTCCAGGGTGTCAAAGAGCCGGTTGTTGGCGGGGATGTCACTGCCGGTCAGGTGGTTCAGGAGGGTGGACTTGCCTGCGTTGGTGTAACCCACGATGGCCACCACCGGCACCTCGTTCTTGATGCGCCGATCCCGCTGGACAGCGCGGACACGACGGACATCCTTCAAATCCTCCTCCAGCTTTTGAATCTTCCGGCGGATGTGCCGGCGGTCGGTCTCCAACTGGGTCTCGCCGGGGCCACGGGTGCCGATGGGAGATTTGCCGCCGGAGGCGGTCTGGCGCACCAGGTGTCCCCACATACCAGTCAGTCGGGGGAGCAGGTATTTATACTGCGCCAGCGCCACCTGCAAGCGGCCTTCTTTCGTCCGTGCCCGCTGGGCGAAGATGTCCAAAATCAGGCCAGCCCGATCCATGACCTGGATGCCGATGTCCTCGGTCAGAACCCGCACCTGAGCGGGGGAAATCTCGTTGTCGAACACCACCAGGTCAGCCTCCACCGCCTGTGCCAGCTCCCGCACCTCGTCCACCTTGCCTTCGCCGATAAAGGTACGGGCGTCCGGCTTGTCCTTGTTCTGGAGTACCACCCCCACGCACTCCCCCCCTGCCGTTTCCAGCAGGGCGGCCAGTTCTTCCAGGGTGGTTTCCGTGGCGTTATCTTCCGCGGACAGGCTGTAGGCGTTCAAGCCCACCAGCACCGCCCGATTGCGTTTTTCTTCCTTCCAAGTACACTCGGTCATAGATTATCCTTTCTGATATGCCTCTACAATCTGGCCGATATACATCACATGATAGTCCTTCTGGGGATAAAACTTCCCGTCAATGGTCTTGTCGGTGAAGCACTCCGGCTGCATGGGCTGGACGTACCGCTTTTTGCACACCAGCACCAGCTCCGCCTCGGCGAAATAGGGGGCGTTGCCTGCCCCAGCCTGGACGGTGAAGCCGCATTCCTTGATCTTATCCACATCCCGTCCAGAGGTGCTGCCGCACAGGTTCAGTGCCTTGCGATAGGACTCGTCGAAGAAGCAGAGGGTGAAATAGTCGTTGTTGTCCACGAACTCCTTGGTGTAGCGCTGGGGACGGATATAGCAGGTGGCGGAAGGCTCCGCCCACATAACGCCTACGCCGCCCCAGCTGGCGGTCATGGTGTTGCAGTGCTCCGGCGTACCGGCGGTGATGAGCAGCCACTGGTCGCCGATGAGGGTGAAGGGGTTCATGGTGAGGGTCTTGGGGTCGATTTTCTGTAACATCAGAATCAGGCTCCTTTCAAATCAATCCATTTACACATTACATTATAATATACCAACTGGGAAAAAGATACCCGACAGGCAACGAAAAAAGCGCCTGCGTAATGATGAAACGCAGACGCTTTTATTGCTCGTCTTACTTGTCCAGACCGTACTTCTTGTTGAAGCGGCTGACACGACCGCCGGTATCGACGACCTTCTGCTTGCCAGTGAAGAAAGGATGGCACTTGGCACAAACTTCGACACGGATGTCCTTCTTGGTGGAACCGGTGGGATAGACCGCACCACAAGCACAACGGATGGTGGTCTGCTGGTAATCGGGATGAATACCTGCCTTCATAATTGTTCACCTCTTTCGAACAACTCAGATTGAACACGCCCGATGCCCACTCACTGTTGGACACCACGTGAACGGTTGATATTTTACCACAAATCTACCGCCATTGCAACCACTTTTTCCGTTTTTTCCAGCCGTCACACCTCAAATCCCCGTCCCAGGGCGAAAAACCACAGCACCTTATGCACTACCGGCGTTCCGGTCAGCGCCGTCAGCGCCTGGCTGTATAGCTCCACCTGCCCCCGATAGGACTGGGCACGCTCCTTCGCCGTCTCCGGCGTCACTCGATCGGTCTTGAAGTCGATGACCGTCAGGCCGTCCCCGCCGGTGAAGCAGCAGTCCACCACGCCTTGCAGCAGCATCGTCTCCCCTTCCGGTGCGTCCGGATGGTAGCGGTTGGCGGGCATGAGGGTGGAGAATTTGAACTCTCGGCGCAAATCAGACGCCATCCGCGCCTGCCAGCCCCAATCGGACGCCCAAAAGGCGGCGATCTGGGCGGCGTTCACTGATTTCCCCTGGGCCGGCGTCAGCCAGCCGCCGTCCACCAGCCGTTGGACTTCCTGCTTGACCGTCCTTTCCTCTACCGCCTCATCCAGGTCGATCTGCTCCATCACGCAGTGCATAGCGCTGCCCCGCTGGGCGGGGGTCACGCCCCGCTGCGCCTGTTCGAACCGAGGACGAGCGAATTCCCCTTGCCAGGGGGCGCTGGCGCCCGTCTCCTCCGCCGCTTCGGCGTCCAGCAGGCGCCCCTTCATCTGGGTGGCCGTGACCTTGGAGGGCAGCTGGGACAGGATGGGGTCGGGGTAGTGCCAGGTCAGCCAGGACAGGTCGGGTTCCGGCGTCTCCTCTGTGGGTTCTGCGCCGTGCTCTCCTTCCAAGCCCTCCAACTGGCTGGGGCGGTGACAGAAAATGTCCCAGTGGTCGGCAGGTTGGAGGATGTGTTCCGGTGTCTGGATGCCCCACAGCTCCTCCGCATCCGCCCGTGCCAGGATGGGCAGCAGCATCCACTCGCCCACCGAGTCCCGCTGAAACAGGGTGCGTGGGTCGGGATGGGGGCCAGCATTGGGGAGCAGGCTTGCAATGGTCTTGGCGGCGTTGGGCAGGGTCATGACCAGGATGAGCTTATCCTTGGCACGGGTCATGGCCACATAGAGCAGGCGCAATTCCTCCGCTTTCATCTCTTTATCCAACTGTAACTGCACCGCCTGCCGGGCTAAGGTGGGGAACTCCACCCGCAATTCCGGGTCTAACCCCTTGGGGCCAACGCCCAACTTGGGGTGGAAGAGCATGGGCGCCATCTCGTCCGCCTTGTTGCACTTCCGGGACAGCCCCGCCAGCACCACCACCGGGAACTCCAGCCCCTTGGATTTGTGGATGGACATGATCTGCACTCCCCGCCCCTGCCGTCCCGGCACGCCGGGGAGCTTGCTGCCCTGCTCCAGGACACGGCGCAAATCTCGCACAAAGTCGAACAGCCCTGCGTGTCCTCGGCTCTGGCAGCTGCGGGTGTACTGGTAGAAGGCCAACAGGTTTTCCTGCCGCCGCTGTCCGCCAGCCATAGACCCGAAGATGCCCAACAGGCCGGTTCGATCGTACAGCTCCCACAGCAGCTGAGCGGCAGACAAGTCCGGTGCCAGCAGGCGCAGGCGGTTCAGCTCATCCAAAAAGTCCGCGCAGGCCGAATCGCCGGACTCTGCCCCGTGCTGGACGCACTGATAAAAGTCTCCCTCCGGACAGTGGGCACGGAGCAGTGCCAACTGGTCGCCGGTGAAGCCGTAGACCGGAGAGCGGAGGACGGCGATGAGGGGCACATCCTCCCTAGGGTTGTCGATGACCTGCAAAAAGGCCAGCGCCACCCGCACCTCGGTGGAGTGGAAAAAGTCCTCCTCCCCTGCCAGCTGCCAGGGAACCTGGGCTTCGTCCAGCGCCTTGGTCAGGTGGAGCAGCACCTTATTGGGGGAGCGATACAAGATGGCGATGTCCTCCGGCCGGACGCAGCGCAAGTCCACCCCGTGGGTGACCATAAACGGCTCGTCCAGGAGCCGCTTCACCCGTCCCGCCACGAAATAGGCTTCCGCCTGGTCTTTGGACAGGGACACCGCATCCTCCTCCTGCTCCACTTCACCCAAGTCCACCACGTTCAGCTCCGTCCGGTCGTTGGGGTGTTCTGGAAACTCCATGCCGGGGTACAATCTTTGTTCCTCGGTGTAGGCGATCTCGCCGAAGGAAGGGGTCATGATGTGCTCGAAGATGAAGTTCACCGCCTCCAACACGCTGGGGCGAGAGCGGAAGTTTTTGGACAGCACCAGCACCTGTGGGTCGCCGGGCTGGGCGGTGTCAGGACGGGCGAAGGTGTCGAATTTCTGTAAGAAGATGCCCGGGTCGGCCAGCCGGAACCGATAGATGGACTGCTTCACGTCCCCCACTTGGAACAAGTGCTTGCCCCCATCGGTGAGGGCATCAAAGATGACGTTCTGGACGGCGTTGGTGTCCTGGTACTCGTCCACCATCACCTCTACAAAGGCGTCCCGCCACTGCTTGGCCAGGGGGGTGGGCTGTCCCTGGTCATCCACCAGGGCGTGGGCGGTGAAGTGCTCCAAATCATTGAAATCCAAGGCTTTTCGCCGCCGTTTGGCCTGCTGATACGCCTCCTCGAAGGTCTGCACCATCCGGAACAGCTCCCGCACCGGCACGCTCACCGTCCGCAGGTCGGCCAGCAGGGCGGCGCTGTCTCCAGCGAACCGGTCGGTCAGGGACGCCAGCTTCTTTTTGCACTGCTCCCGCAGGGTCTTGACCTGCTCTTGCAGCCCCTTGTCCTGTATCTTCCGAGAGACTTTCAGCTTGGGGAAGGGCACAGCGGCACAGGCGGCGGCAGCGTTCCACCCCTGATCGGTGGCGGTGATGAGTTCGTCCAGCCTCACCACCGTGCCCCGAAAGCTGTCCCCGTAGGCGCTCTCCAATTCCGGGTCTGCGGCCATGGCTTCCACCGCCCCCATCATCTGACCTCGCCAGAAGGTGGCCAGCGCTCGGGTGTCCTCCAACAGCAGCTTGCCCCAGGCGGTCTGAGCCACATCGGTGACCCCTACGAACTGGAACACTGCATCCTGTTCCCGCAGCCAGCGTGCCGGATCTGGGTGGCTCTGGATGCGGCCGTGGATGTCCAAGATCATCTCCCGCAGCCGCCTGTCATCCCGTCCGGCAGACATGGAGTCCACCAGGACGGAGAAATCCCCCTCGTCCAAGTGCTGATAGGCGTCCTCCAACACCCGCTCCAAGGTCAGCTGCCGCAGCAGACCCGCTTCCCCATCGTCCATGAGCCGGAAGTCCGGATCCAGGTTCAGCTGGGCGCTGCTCTCCCGCAGGAGGCGGGAGCAGAAGGCGTGGATGGTGGAAATTTGCGTGCGGTAGATGAGGGTGGCCTGCCGTCTCAGGTGGGCGTTGTCCGGCTGCTCTCGCAGCGCCTTCTGGATGGCGGACAAAATTTTGCCCCGCAGCTCGGACGCTGCCGCTTTGGTGAAGGTGATCATCAAGAACTGGTCTACGTTCAACCCTTCCCGCAGCACTCGGTCTAACAGCCGCTGCACCAGCACGAAGGTCTTGCCGGAACCTGCTGCGGCGGACACCAATAATTGTCCCCCTCGTGTGGACACCACCGCCTGTTGTTCTCTGGTCAGCTCAACCGCCATGCTGCTGCCCCCTTTCCTCATTTTCGTCCGCGCCCGCCGACTCCCAGAACCGCTGTCCCTTCACCGGGTACAGGTAGCGGTGACAGTCTCGACCGCTGCCCTCCTCGAAGAAGCAGGCGTCGGCGTAGTCGCAGAAATCGCAATAGCTTCGGTTGCCGGAGCGGAGATAGGGGTCGGCGTCAATGTTGCCGGTGCCGATCTCTCCGGCGATGTCTCGTAAAATTTTTCCCACATGACGACGCAGCTTGCCCCACTGTTCCGCCGTGGCCAGGCTGTCGCCGGTGATCTCGCCGGTCTTTTTGCTCACTTTCAGGGGCAAAAACCGGTGCTTTCCCGTGGCGCCCAGAGTCTCCATGGCCGCCAGCACCTCCGGGTCGTCCAGGAGCATCCCGCTGCGGCGGAGCTTTTTGTCCACCTCCGCCTGCCGCTGGGCAGGCGTCATGTCCCGACTGCCGCTGAGGATCAGATCCCGTGCGGGCAGGTAGAGGACGCCGGCGGCGGTGGGGTCTTGGCCGTAGAGTTCACGACCGGACTGCTCCAGGGTGAACAGGTACAGCAGCATCTGCATTTCCAACCCGTGCCACACATCGGTGAGACTGAAAGACTTCTTGCCCGTCTTGTAGTCCACCACTCGGAGATACAGCCGTCCGTTCTCCGCCCAGCCGTCCACTCGATCTACGATGCCGGAGATGGACAGAGTGACGCCGTCCACCGTCAGCTCCACCGGCGGCAGGGCTTTGCCGTCGCCGAAGCCCAACTCAAAGGAAATGGGCTGGAAGTGGGAGTGTTCCAATTCCTCCACCACGTTCTGCACCACCAGTTCCACCGACTGACACAGCCGCCGGAACAGGTAGCGGAAACGGGGGCTTTGGCCTTCCAGGTCGCCCAATTCCTCTCGTATGTACTGCTCCACCACCGCTTTCACCTTGGCTTTGCGCTGGTCGTGGGACATGGTCTGTACGCCGCCCTGCTCCTTGGCGTCCCGCAGGAAATGTTCCAGCACATAATGGACAAAGGTGCCCGCTTCAGGAGCGTCAAAGCCTGCTCGCTTTCGTGCTTTGGCTTTCAGGCCGTACTGCATGAAGTAGGAGAAGTGACAGCTCTTGATGGTGTCCATCTTGGACGCAGACAGGCGCACCTTATGTCCGTACAGGGCGTTCACCGCGCCCCGACTCAAGCCCCCACGGGTGTACTGCCGCGCCAACCGCACCCGGCCAGCACGGAGGTTCCACTCCGGTTCCTGCTCTAGAGCGTCCAAAAGGGCGTCGTTTCGGTTCCGCCCCGCCCACTCCAAGGCAGGCAGGGGAGCCGTGGGGCAGATGGTGCTGTCCGGGTGAGTGACGGTCAGTTTTGGCAATAAAACTTGGATTTGTTCCACAAAGCGTGCCGGGTTGGTGGCAGCGCCGCCTTTGGTGCGGGGCCAGCTGATGAACAGCTGCTCATGTGGCAGCGCCAGCCCTTCGTAGAGGAGCATCTGTTCTCGATCCAGCCGTTGGTCCGCCGTTGGAGCCACCTCTAGTCCGATGGCCTGGAGCCAACTCCGGTCGTTGTCGGTGAGCAGCCCCGGCGCTTGGGTGACCAGGGGGAAATGGTCCTCGTCCGCCCCCAGCAGCAGGAGCACCTTGGCCTCCTTGTGGGACAGGTGCTGTATCTCTCCGGCGGACACTCGATCTAAAGAAACTGGGATGGCACTGACATCGTACTGGGACAGGAGCAGCCCGAACAGGTCGGCAAATTCCCGCAGCTCCATAATACCCTCGGTGAGCAGGTCGGCGCACTGCTCCATGGCGCCGCACAGGATGCCCCACAGCTGGCGATATTCCTCCGCCTGCCGCAGCTCCCCCCGTTCTCGGAGCTGTTCCGACCGCTCTTGCAGCCGCTGGGGCAGCTGAATGTCCTCCAAAAAGCCGTAGAGCACCCGCACCAGGTCAGCCCCCGGTGCGGCCTGGGTCTTGCGCAAAGTCTCCAAGGGGGCGATGACCCGTCGGCGCAAAGCGTCCAATTCCGTCACGGCGGCTTCGTCCGCCGCCGTCCACTTGCGGCTATACCCTTCCGGGTGCCAGTTCCACGCCGCTTCTCGGCTCCACTGGCTCCCCCGCAGCTCCCAGCGGAGGACGTAGTTTTCCAGCAAGTCCACTTCCGACAGGGAGATGCCCGTCAGTCCCGTTTTCAGGTAGCGGAACAGGCTGTCGTACTCGTACCCGTCCCCCACCGTCTCCAGCGCCGCCGTCAGCAGGGTCAGGATGGGCTTTTCCAGGATGCTCTCCCGGTGGCTGTAGAACAGGGGGATGCCATACCGGCCAAAGACCGGTTCCAGCAGCCCGGCGTAGTCCTCCATGGTGCGCCCGGCCACCACGATGTCTCGATAGCGCAGGCCCTCCCGCACCAGACGGCAGATGGTCTGAGCGGCCTGTTCCACCTCTAGATAGGGGGTCTCCGCTTCCACCAAATGGACGCCGGTGGGTGGGGTTTCTTGCAGTGGTTCATAGGACTGGAACAGTTGTTCTAATGCTGTCAGGGCTGGAGGGGCATCGTCCTTCCGGTCAGTTAAGATTTCAAACGTCATAGGGGTGTGGCACGCCTTTGCGTCCGCCTGGAGGGTCAGCGCTGTCCGGCGGGCGGGGGCGAAGACCTCTAGGCTGTCGTTGTGCAGGGTGTCGCAGGTGAGCGCCACGGTGACGGAATGGGCTTTGGACATGAGCTGGGTGAGCACCTGCCGCTGCTGGGGGGTGAAGTCCACAAAGCTGTCCAGGTAAAAGTCCGCGCCGCGGCCATATGCGCAGGTTTTGAGCCGCTCCGCCAGCCGGGTCAGCCGGTCCCGTGGGTCGGAGGCCAGCCGCTGGGTCAGGGTGTCGTAGCACTCCAGCATCAGACCCAGCTCCCGCAGTCGCTGTCCCTCCCCTTCCGGGGCGTTGTCACCGGCCTCGATGAGCTGTTGGGGTTGGATGCAGTAGCTCTTCAGCTCGCCGCGGGTGGCCAGCAGATGCTCCAAAAACGCCGCCTTTTTGGACGGTTTTGCGTAGAGGGTCAGCTGGGAGGAGACGGCGTGCACCGCCTGGTGCATGAGCAGTAGCTGTCCGCCGCCATCCAGCATGGGCTGAGCCAGGCCACCGGTCTCGGTGAGCACACGATGGTAGAGCCGGGTGAAGGAGAGCACCTCCGCCCAGGCGGACGCGCCGCCCCCCAGCTCCTGGCAGAGGCGACGCTCCGCCTCGTGGGAGTACTGTTCGGGGACGATGAGCACCTGGGGGCGGTGCTTGCCGTTTTCCCGCATGGCCTGGTAGAGGCGGGTGGTTTTGCCGGTCTTGGCACGGCCGAGTAACAGGTGCAGCATGGGAGTGCTCCTTTCTTGGTTGGTATGGTTAGTTTAGCAGGTTGGGAGTACGATATGTGGGACAGGTGAAGAATGTTGTACGTTCGGCGGTAAGGGGAAACCCCTAGGGTAGGCTGGCATAACCGCTCTTCCTTGTACTCCTACCCGGACCGTCCCCCCGCCCGTTGACGGGCGGGGCCTACGCTAAAAACCTGCCCCCGGCAGGTTTTCTTAACGCTGCGGGGTTTCCCCTCGATATACACTTGCCTTCACTCCACCACGACATTCTCCCGTCGCACTTTCCCCCACGCGAACTCCGCCACCAGCTCCCGCGCCTGCACCGGCTCCGGCTGGTCGATGAGTCCTGCCCAACAGGCCAGCTGTCCCACGATGTCCTCCGGGCGCTTTCCCATCTGGCGCAGTGCGCCCAAGTCCACGTCCTTCTGTCGTTTGGACAGCCGGTGTCCGTCTGCGCCGTACAGCAGGGGCACATGGCCGTACTCCGGCTGGGGAAAGCCCAACTGCCGTTGCAGCCAGATCTGTCTCGGCGTAGAGGACAGCAAGTCCACTCCACGCACCACCTGGTTGACGCCCATGAGGGCGTCATCCACCACCACGGCCAGCTGGTAGGCAAACACGCCATCGCTGCGGCGCAGGATGAAATCGCCGCACGCCTGGGCGAGGTTTTGATGATAGGCTCCCATGATGTGGTCGGTGAAGGAAACCGTCTCGTCCGGCACCTTCACCCGCATGGCAGGTTTCCGAGTTTTCGCCCGCTCCGTCTGCTCCGCCGGGGTCAGGTTTCGGCAGGTGCCGGGGTACAGGGTGGTACCGTCGGTGGCGTGGGGGGCGGAGGCGGCGTGGAGCTGGTTGCGGGTGCAGAAGCAGGGGTAGATGAGGTGGTTTTGGCGCAATGCTTCCAAGGCTTCGGCGTAGATTTCATCCCGATTGCTCTGATAATAGGCGTCGCCGCCTGCACTGCCGCCTCTGTCCCAATCCAATCCCAACCAGCGGTAATCTGCCTCGATCTGGTCAGCGTACTCCCGTTTGCACCGCTGGGGATCCAAGTCCTCCTGCCGCAGTACCATCTCACCGCCCACCGACCGGACAGCCAGCCAGGCGATGAGGGCGGAGAAGGCGTTGCCCAAGTGCATCCGACCGCTGGGACTGGGGGCGAACCGTCCCACGGTGAGGTTTTCCTGTGCCATATGCGCTCCTTTCCAGAGAGAAAACGGGCGGACGCTGCCACGCCCACCCGCTGGGTTTTCCTTTCTCAGTGTCTCAGCTCCATGAGCTTCTGCCGCAGATCCCCTTCGATCTTGGTCAGCTCCACTTCTGCCTCTCTCCGCTTCTGGCGGCCTTCGGTCTGGATCTTCATCACTTCGTCCAGGGTGGAGATCAAGTCCTCGTTGGTCTTGCGCAGGGTCTCGATGTCTACCACGCCCCGTTCCGCTTCCTTGGCGGTGGAGATGGTGCCCATCTTGAGCATCTCCGCGTTCTTGCGCAGCAGCTCGTTGGTCATGTTGGTGACGGCGCTCTGAGCGGCGGTCGCCTGACGAGAGCGCTCCAGACCCAATGCCAGCACCATCTGACTCTTCCACAGGGGGATGGTGTTGACCAGGGAGGTCTGAATCTTTTCGATCATCAGGGTGTCGTTGTTCTGGAGCAGACGGGTCTGGGGGCCCATCTGGATGGAGATCATCCGGGTCAGCTCCAGGTCGTTGAGCTTCTTGTCAAAGCGCTCCATCAGGTTGGCGTAGTCGTTGTACGCCTGAGCGTCCTCCTGGGCGCCAGTCTGTTCCGCCTTGGCACGGAGCTGCGCCATCTCACCGGTGCGGCAGGCTTCCAGCTTCTTCTTACCGGCGATGATATACATGGTCAGTTCCTTATAATACTGCTGGTTCAGCTCGAACATCTGGTCGAACATGGCCACGTCCTTCATCAGCGCCACCTGGTGCTGTTCCAAGATGCGGCAGATGTTGTCCACATTGCCCTCGGCCTTCTGGTACTGGGCACGCATCTCGTCCACCTTGATCTTGCTGCGCTGGAAGAAGCCACGCTTCTTCTCGGTGCCAGGGGCGTTGTTCTTCAGCTCCACCACCAGGCTGGACAGCACGTCCCCCACTTCGCCCAAATCCTTGGTGCGCACCTTGTTCAGGGCGTTCTCGGAGAAGGAGGCGATGTTCTTCTGTGCGGCGGTGCCATACTGCAAAATCTGGGTGGAATCGGTGATGTCGATCTTCTGGGCGAACTCGTCCACGATCTTCCGCTCCGCCTCGGACAGCATGGACTCGTCAATGGCAGGGGGTGCAGAGTCCTCCACCGCCTGAGCCACAGGTGCTTCCGGGGTGAGGGTCAGGGACGGGGTCGCCGTCTCCGGTGCGGCAGGTGCAGCCTGGACGACAGGTGCAGCAGGTGCGACCTGGGCGGCCTGGGCGGCAGCAGCAGCTTCGTCTCCGGCAGGATCCAGGGTCAAGGTGGGGATGTTCATCTCTTCGCTCATGTGTCATTTCCTCCATAACGTGTTCCGTCCCGTCTGGGACGTTCTATCTTTCGTCACAGCCTGCCGCTCTGGGGGCTCCTGTGAAAAGTCATGTTTTTCGGCCCATGGGCCTTTGAAAATATTTTACACGTTTCCGCTTTTCCTGTCAATCTGACGTTCCCTTTTCCCCTCGCTTCACAAACCGGAGTTTCTCTGACAGGCTCCCGCGGAAAAAAATCAAAATAGCCCCTTGCGAAACGGTGGAAGATATAGTACAATACCACTAGCTCCGGCGGTGACGTTTGAGGTTACGGTCCCGCGCAACGGCAGCCCGTGAACCATGTCAGGCGGGGAACCGAGCAGCATTAAGCGGTCACTCCATGTGCCGCGGGTGAGTCGTATCCGAGTGATCGCCGGAGTGTTTTTATTATGATTGTATCGTGGCATTTACCCAAAATGCCCGTCAGCGCGGTGTGGCCGGACTGTTCCGGACTGACCGCGTTTTTTATTCCGGCAGAAAGGAAGTGCAGCCCCTTGTATCAGGCACTGTACCGGAAATGGCGGCCTCAGATCTTTGACGATGTGGTAGGCCAGTCCCATATTACCCAGACACTGAAGAAACAAGTGCAGACCAACCGGCTCTCCCACGCCTACCTGTTCACCGGCACCCGCGGCACCGGCAAGACCACCTGCGCCAAGATCTTGGCCAAGGCGGTCAACTGCCAATCCCCCATCCAGGGCAACCCCTGCGGGAAGTGTCCCGCCTGCGTGGGCATCGACAGCGGTGCCATCTTGGACGTGGTGGAGCTGGACGCCGCCTCCAACAACGGCGTCGATCAGGTCCGCGCCCTGCGGGACGAGGCGGTGTACGCCCCGGCCGCCGTGCGCAAGCGGGTTTACATCGTGGACGAGGTGCATATGCTCTCCACCGCCGCCTTCAATGCCCTGCTGAAGATTTTGGAGGAGCCGCCGGAACATCTCATGTTCATCCTGGCCACCACCGAACTGCACAAGGTGCCAGCCACCATTTTGTCCCGCTGCCAGCGGTTCTCCTTCAAGCGCATCCTGCCGGCGGACATCCAGAACCGGCTCCAATACATCGCCCAGCAAGAGGCCATCGACCTGACGCCGGAGGGGGCTTCCCTGCTGGCACGGCTGGCGGACGGGGCTTTGCGTGACGCCCTGTCTCTGTTGGATCAGTGCGCTGTCTCTGGCCGACAGGTAAATCGGGAGACGGTGCTGGACACGCTGGGGCTGGCAGGCAACCTAAAGACCGCCCATATCATGAACGCCATCGCCAGCGGCGATACCTCCGCCGCCCTGACCCAGCTGGCACAGCTATACGACGATGGCAAGGACGTGGGGGCGGTGCTGTCCGAGCTGTCCTCCCTGACTCGTGATCTGCTCATCCGCAAGACCGCTTCCCAAGGCGGCGAAGCCCTGATGACCGGCGGGTACGACCAGGAGACCATGGGCTTGCTGGCACGGAAGTTCCCCAGTCAGCGGCTGCTGCAAATGCTGGAACTCTTGCAGAGCACCCAAGCCGGTCTGCGCACCAGCGCCAACCGGCGGACGGACGCGGAGCTGTGCCTCATCCAGCTGTGTGAGGTGGAATTGGACCAGTCCCTGACCGGTCTCTCCGCCCGTATCGCCCAGTTAGAGGCCAAACTGGCCGGTGCCATCCCCGTCCAGCCCGTGGCCGCACCCGCACCTGTCCCTCAGGCGCAGCCCACGCTAAAACCGGCGGCCAAACCGAAACCGGCACCGAAGCCAGAGCCCACCCCCGCTCCCGTGGAGGACGACCTGCCCCCCTGGGACGTGGAGGAGCCCACCCCCGCACCGTCCAGCGCCCCCGTCCCCTGGGACGAGCCTCCTCTTCCCCCAGAGGAGCCGCCGCTGATGGAGGAGGAAATCCCCCTGCCGCCGGAACCGGACTTTTTGTCCTGGACGCAGCCTGCATCCCAGCCGGAGCCGGTGCCTGCACCGGTGGAGCGAGCGCCTGCGCCGGAGGAGCCGCCGGTGGTTCCCGTTGCGGAGACACCTGTTGCAGCGTCCCCCGCCGGCGGAGACCGCAATTTCTGGCCTCAGTTGGTGCTCGACTTGCATGCCATCGTAGGGCCGGGAGTCTATCCCATCCTGAACAACTCAGCCATGTGCGAGGGTGTTTTGGACGGCGCAGTGCTGACCCTGTACTTGGGCACCTCTTTCGCCCGTCCTGTAGTCAGCAGGGAGAACGTGCGCAACGCCATCATCCAGGCGGCCAGTGACCGTCTGGGCACGGCGGTACAGTTGAAGCTGGTGGACGGCAAGGCCCCCGCCGCTCCGGCGGAGCCGGTGGGCGACCCCTTTGCGCAGCTGTTGGATTTCGGCAGAAAGAACAATTTTCAAATAGATTGATATCGAAGGATTGTCAGATTATAATAAAAGGAGTTTTGAACAATGGCAAAAGGTTTTAACGCCCGCGGCATGAAGGGCATGGGCGGCGGCATGAACATGAATATGATCCGCCAGGCGCAGAAGATGCAGGCTGATATGCAGAAGATGCAGAGCCAGCTGGAGGAGAAGATGTACACCGCTCAGGCCGGCGGCGGCGCCGTCAAGGTTACTGCCAACGGCAAGCATCAGCTCACCAGCCTCACCATCCTCCCCGACGCAGTGGATCCCCAGGACGTGGAGATGCTCCAGGATATGGTCATGCTGGCCGTCAACGACGTCCTCCGTCAGGTGGACGAGGACGCCAACCAGACCGTCAGCAAGCTCACCGGCGGCCTGAATCTGGGGGCGTTCGGCCTGTAAGCCATCAAAATTATCGCGCGATCCCCCCTAATACTTTTATCAATATGATGCGAGCTATGAGAAAGGTAGATTGCCAGACCACCCAGGAAGAAGCCATCCGCATCCTGCAGCAGCTCAAGTACCTGTCTGTGGCCATGCTCAACGAGGACGGCTCTCCCTACAACGTGGTAGTGGACTGCCTCTATGACGACGGCAAGTTCTATTTCCACTCCGCCAACGAGGGCCAGAAGCTGGACTGCATCCGCCACGACCCCCGCGTCTGCGCCGTGGGCTATTCCGGTGCCAACAGCGACGCCGCCAACTCCACCACCCGTTACGCCTCTGTGGTCATCCACGGCAAGGCGCACATCCTGGAGGACAAGGAACGGAAGCTGGAGATCATCCGCAAGGAAGCTGCCGCACGTGGCGTGACTCCCGAAAAGATCGACGCCACCATCGCCGCTTATTTTGACGTGATGGCCATGGTAGAGATCGAGATTGACGCCATCACCGGCAAGGTCAACCGGGCGTAAATTTCAGGAAAATGCAAGCATTTTCCTGAAGCATGCAGGCTGGTGCATGCACTCACTCCGTTCGCACACTTACCAGCCTGAGAAGTGAAAAAAGTGACGCACATGGCCCAGGCCACCTTCTCTTGCCCCTTGGGCAATTCACCTTGTGTCGCCACTTTTTTCAGATTTCACTTTATTCCGGCATCCTGCCGGAACTCTGTGAGACAATGATATTATAGCAGAAACGACACACCCCCTCGGTGTGTCGTTTTTTGTCCGCCGGAAAAGGACATTGACAAGACAGCTGTCTTCCCATACAATGACAGGAGATGCAGCAACTGCCAACGGAGAAAGGATGGAACGGATGAAATATCAGAGCACGTTACTGGCCGTCACCAATATGGAACGCTCCAAAGCCTTTTACTGCGACCTGCTGGGGCGAGAGGTGGTGGCGGATTTCGACGCCAACGTGACCCTCAGCGGCGGCATCACCTTGCAGACCATGGACACCTGGAAGGAGTTCCTGAACACCCAAAAGGTCGCCCTCCCCAACAACGCCGGGGAGCTGTATTTCGTGACCGAGGACATGGACGCCTTCCTGCCCCACCTGGACCGCTGGCAGGTGCAGTACGTCCACCGACTCAAGGAGCACAGCTGGGGACAGCGGGTGGTGCGCTTTTACGACCCGGATGGACATATCATCGAGGTAGGCGAAGGGCTGGAGCAAGTGGCCAAGCGCTTTTTGAGTCAGGGGATGACCTTGGAACAGGTGGCGCAGCGGATGGATGTTCCCATGTCCTTTTTGCAGACGCTTGACGCGTCTCGCTAAAATGCAAGCATTTTAGCGAAGTTTGCAGCCGGGTGCATGCACTCACTGCGTCGGGAGGTTCGCCACCTGTAAAAACAGGTGACGCCTACGCTACCAAATGTGCCCCCGGCACATTTGGCTTAACGCTGCGGCACTTACCCGTCTGAGAAGAGAAAAAACTGACGCGCATGTCGCCAGTTTTTTCGAATTTCACTTTATTCCAGCATCAGAGATGCTGGAACTCTGCGAGGCTTACTGAATTCACGATTCAATAAATTGTTGCTTTGTAAATGAAAGGAGAGAGCAAACGCTCTCTCCTTTGTTGGTTTTATCAGGCCGCTCACATCTCCCGTCGCCCTTCCAAGGCGCGCATGAGGGTGGCGTCGTCGGCGTACTCTAGGTGGCTGCCCACCGGGATGCCGTAGGCCAGGCGGGTAATTTTTACCCCAAAGTCTCGCAGCAGACGGGACAGGTACATGGCGGTGGTCTCCCCTTCCGTGTCCGGGTTGGTGGCCATGATGACCTCCTCCACCCCACCGGCGGCCACGCGGGCCACCAGCTCTTTGATGCGCAGGTCGTCAGGGCCAACATGGTTCATGGGGGAGATGACCCCGTGGAGCACGTGGTACAGACCCTGGTACTCCCCCGCTCG
Organism: uncultured Oscillospiraceae bacterium; assembly: GCA_934565425.1. Classification (GTDB taxonomy): domain Bacteria; phylum Bacillota; class Clostridia; order Oscillospirales; family Oscillospiraceae; genus Onthomonas. The sequence goes on along the minus strand of CAKTHW010000005.1, from coordinate 1,157 downwards.
CTCCATGGCGATGACGTCCTTGGGATCGGCCACCACGCAGATGGTGGACTTATCCCGCCGGGGGCTGGCACACAGGGCACAAAGCCCCTCCCCTTGGGTCAGGTTCTGGCAGACGGGACAGTGGGTAATGGTGCCTTTGGCGTTGCGGATGGCATTGGCGAAGGCTTCCGCCTCCCCGTCCGGCAGGTTCAGGATATAGAACGCCAGGCGCTGGGCGGTTTTGGTGCCGATGCCGGGCAGTTTGGCGAACTGCTCCGTCAGCGCTTCCAAGGCCGGAGGCAGATATTGCATCCTTACGCCTCCCGCAGAGCCTGGATGGCCGCCGCCCGGTCTTCCTGGCCGTAGATGCCGCTGCCAGCCACCAGCACGTTTGCGCCAGCGGCCTTCACCAGGGGTGCAGTCTTCAGGTTGATGCCGCCATCCACCTCCAGCAGACAGCTGGGGTTATACCAGTCGATGAGCTCCCGGCACTGGCGGATGACGTCCAGCTGATCCATCATGAAGGACTGGCCGCCGAAGCCCGGTTCCACCGTCATGACCAGCACCATATCCAACCGTTCGATATAGGGCAGGATGGCCTTGGGGCTGGTGATGGGACGCAGGGCGACTGCCTTCTTCACGCCGCAGCGTTCCATCTCGTTCAGGGCGTCCTCGATGCCACGGGGGCCGTCGGCCTCCAGGTGGACGCTGATGAGGTCCGCGCCGGCCTTGGCGAAGTCCTCGATGTAGCGGGCGGGCTTTTCGATCATCAGGTGGGTGTCCAGGAACATATCGGTGTACTGGTTCACCGCCTTGCAGATGGGCATGCCGTAGGAGATGTTGGGCACGAAGGCGCCGTCCATCACGTCGAAGTGCACCATGTCAGCAGTGGCGATGGCATCCAAGTCCGTGCCCAGCTTGGTGAAGTCGGCGGACAGGATGGAGGGGGCAATTTGAATCATAAGAATCGGCTTCCTTTCCGAAAAATCAGCATTCCTTTTATTATACCTTACAGAAGCCTTTCTTACAAGACGGTCGCCACTTCCTTCACCTGATAGCCCGCCTCCGCCATAGCGGTCAGGATGGCGTTCTTATGGTCGTGGCCGAAGGCTTCCAGGGTCACCCGCAGCTCCACGCCGTGCTGGCGGTTGATGTTGACAAACTGGTTATGCTCCAAT
>CAKTHW010000004.1 GCA_934565425.1 uncultured Oscillospiraceae bacterium | reverse complement strand
TCCTTGTAGATGGCCTCGTCGGTCTTCAGGCCGAAGTCCAGGGCGTAGTTGCCGTTGACCACTGCTGCGGTCACATCGTCCAGGACAGAGGGGATGGTGTTGGCCTTCAGCTCCTTGATGGTGATCTTGGTGTTGTAGGTCTTGATGTCCTCCAGGGTGGGATTGAAGCCTGCATCCTCCTTCAGGGTGATGAGGCCAGATGCAGCCAGGACCTTGATGGCACGGCCGCCGTTGGTCACGTCGTCGGGGATAGCGACCACGTCGCCGTCCTTGATGTCAGAGATGGCCTTGACCTTGTGGGAATAGATGTTCAGGGGGATGATAAAGGTGTAGCCGATGGACTGAATCTTGTAGCCCTGCTGTTCCACCTCGTTATCCAGGTAGATCTGATGCTGGAAGGCATTCAAGTCGATGTCGCCGCTGTTCAGGGCGTTGTTGGGGGTGGCGTAGTCGGAGAACTGGACGATCTCCAGGTCGATGCCCTCTGCTTTCAGGCTCTCCTGTGCCGGTTTCCACAGGTCTTCGTAGATGCTGCCCACCACGCCCAGCTTGACGGTGGTGGATTCGGCGCCGCTGCTGCTGCCTGCGCTGGAGTCGCTGCTCTTGCCGCCGCAGGCAGTCAGGGACAGGGCGAAGGTGGCTGCGGACAGGGTGACTGCAATAAGTTTCTTGATATTCATAGGATATTCCTCCGATTTTTCTCTTATTTTCTCGATTACAGAGTCAATGCCAGGTTAAAGTTTTCCAGCATAGTCTGACAGGAGGCGTCGAACTCCTTCTGTTCTTCCTCGGTGAGCTTCAATTCGATGATGTCCGCCACGCCGTTCCGGTTGAGCACCGCTGGAACGCTGGCGTACACGCCGTGCTGGCCGTACTGGCCGTCCAGGTAGACGGAGACAGGCAGGATGCGGTTTTCGTCCCCGAACACCGCTCGGATGACCTCAGCGATGGATGCGCCGATGCCGAACTCGGTGGAGCCTTTGCCGCCCAGGATGATCCAGCCGCCCTTCTTGCCTTCCGCCGCCAGGGCGTCCAGATCCAGCTTGCCATAAGTGTCCGGCCGCTCCTCCATGAGCTGGGACAGGGGCTTGCCTGCGATGGTGACGATGGACCAGGGCACCATCTGGCTCTCGCCGTGCTCGCCCAGTGCGTAGGCATACACGGACTTCTGATCCACTCCAACGGCCTGGGCGATGGCACGTCTCAGACGGGCGGAGTCCAGGGTGGTGCTGGTGGAGAAGATTTTTTCGGGCGGCCAATCCAGCACATGCTGGATATAGTGGGCGATGACGTCCGCCGGGTTGGAGATGCTCAGGATGATGCCGGAGAAGCCGGAGGTTTTGATTTTGGCGGTCACGTCCTTCAGGACTTCGATGGTCTGACGCAGGGTGTCCATTCGCGTCTGTCCCTTGCTCATGTCCGGCAGGGGGCCTGCGGCCACGATGAGCAGCTGGGCGTCCTTGGCATCGGAGTAGTCCCCGGCTCGGACGATGGCACCCTTGCGCAGGTAGAGGGTGGAGTCGTACAGATCCAACGCCTGGGCTTCCGCCTTCTTCTGGTCGATGTCGATGTAGACGATCTCTTCCACCAGCCCCTGAGAGAGCAGGGCGTAGCCTGCGTGGGAGCCAACATGGCCAGCGCCGACGATGATGATCTTTCGTTTCAATACTTCCATTTGGTACTCCCTTCTCAGTGCTTGTTCTTCTTGACGACCAGGTTGCCGACAACCTGGATGATGCTGACGATGATAAAGACCACGATGACGGTGACCCAAGTCACGTCGGTCATGTTCCGGTCATGGCCGTACTGGATGGCGAAGTTGCCCAGGCCGCCAGAACCGACGGCACCGGCCATAGCGGTGAGACCCACCAGGCTGATGGCGGTGATGGTGGTGCCCCGCGCGATGGCAGAGATGCTCTCCCGCAGGTACACCCGGAAGATGATCTCCAAGGGGCTGGAGCCCATGGACAGGACAGCTTCGATGAGGCCGTGATCCAGCTCGTCCAGTGCCCCTTCCACCTGACGGGAGAAGAAGGGCACAGTGCCCATGATGAGGGGGACGATGGCGCCGGGGACGTTGATAGCGGTGCCCATGATGGCGCGGGAGAGGGGGATGACCCAGGTGAGCAGGATGATGAAGGGGATGGAGCGGAAGAAGTTCACCAGCTTATCCAGCACCTGATAGACCACGTTCTGCTCCAAGATACCGCCGGGCTTGGTGACGGTGAGGACGATGCCCAGGAACAGGCCCAGGACAAAGGCGATGCTGCCCGACCAGCCCACCATGATGAGGGTATCTCCTATGGCCTGGTAAAAGTCAGGTAATCTGTCCATCACGTTGGGCATGATGCCAGTCAAAAATTCCGTCATTGCCGAATCACCTCCACACCGACATTTTTCTCTTTCAAATAGGTCAGGGCTGCGTCAATCTGCCCGCTGTCGCCGCTGAAGATGGCGACGGTCCCGCCGATGGGTGCGTTCTGGACGATCTCCACATCGGCGAAGATGATATTTAAGGTAATCCCAAACTTCTGGGTGATGAGCGAGATCAGGGGCTCCGACGGGTTCCGCTCCACGTAGGACAGGCGGACGATCCGTTCGCCCGGCTTCAGGGCCACCACCGGGGAGCCGTCTGCGATGAGCTCCTCGATCTTTTGCAGATTGGAGGTGGTCTTGATGAAGTCCCGTGTGATGGGCTCCTTGGGAGTCGCGAACACGGAGAAGACCGATCCTTCTTCCACCACCTTGCCGTGATCCATGACTGCAACTCGGTTACAGATTTCCTTCACCACCGCCATCTCATGGGTGATGACCACGATGGTGATGCCCAGGGTCTGGTTCAGGTGGTGGAGCAGGCTCAAAATGGCTTTGGTGGTCTGGGGGTCCAACGCGGAAGTGGCCTCGTCACAGAGCAAAATCTTGGGGTCGTTGGCCAAGGCTCGTGCGATAGCCACCCGCTGCTTCTGGCCGCCGGAGAGCTGGCTGGGGTAGGCGTTCTCCTTGTCGGCGATGCCTACCAGCTCCAACAGGCTGTGGACCTTTGCCCGAATCTCTTCCTTGCTCAGGCCGCTGCCCCGAAGGGGGTAGGCCACATTGCCGAAGATGGTGCGGGAGGGCATGAGGTTGAAGTGCTGAAAGATCATGCCGATCTTTTTCCGCGCCTGGCGTAGTTCCTTGGCGGACATTCGGGTCAGCTCCTGCCCGTCCACCTCCACGCTGCCGGAGGTGGGTCGCTCCAGCAGGTTGATACAGCGCACCAGGGTGGATTTCCCCGCCCCGGAGAACCCGATGATGCCGAAGATATCGCCATCCTGGATGGTCAGATTTACGTCGTCCACTGCGTGGACTTGCTTTGTTTTATCAGAACCAGCAAACACTTTGCTGACGTGCTGCAATGCGATCATGGGTCTCTCCCTCCTTCGTGGGGCTATTATAGACCCATATTCCGCCCGCTGTCCAATATCATATGAATATAGTAGGTAATAGATTCAATCTATAACTGAGCGTTCTGTGCGTGACGGCAAAACAGCTGTCCTCAGGTCTGCCCTGCCTGCTGGGCCTTCAGCAGGTATTCCTCCACTTCCTTGATATAAAGCGCACCGATCTCGCTCAAAATGGAACTTTTTTTGGTGATATAGCCAATCTCCATCACACTGTCCTCCTCCACCGAGTCCGCCTCAAAGGGCACCGCCAGGTAGTCGCTGCCGTTGAGCTCCTCACAGATGATGCCGGAACAGAGGGTGTAGCCGTTGAGACCCACCATCAGGTTGAGCATGGTGGCTCGGTCGCAGGCTTTGATGGTGCGGGTGTATTCGTTGGTGCTCAAAATTTCCTCGGCAAAGTAGAAGGACGCAGCGTCCCCCTGCTCGAAGGACAGGCAGGGGTAGTCCTTGAGCTGTTCGAAGCGGATGGATTTTTCCTTGGCCAGCGGGTGGCCCGACCACAGGTAGACGTAGGCTTGGCAGTCGATGAGGTGGTGGAATTCCAGCCGGTTTGCCCGCAATAATTTCTGAATGGCAGAGCGGTTGAAGTCGCTGAGGTAGAGAATCCCCACCTCGCTGCGCAAGTTGGCCACGTCGGCGATGACGTCGCGGGTCTTGGTCTCCCGGATGGCGAATTCGTACTGGGACATGTCAAAGCCCTTCACCAATTCCACGAAGGCTTTCACGGCGAAGGAGTAATGCTGGGTGGAGACGCCGAACTTCTTTTTCAGGTTCTTCCCGTCCCCGTACTTCTCCAGCAGCTCCTCGTACTGGCTGTAGACCTGCCGGGCGTAGAGCAAGAATTCCGCCCCGTCCTGGGTCAGGGTGACCCCTCGTCCGCTGCGGTGGAAGATGGTGATGCCCAACTCTTTTTCCAGTTCCTGCATGGCGCTGGTCAGGGAGGGCTGGGCGATATAGAGGAATTCCGCGGCCTTGTTCAGGGAACCTTTCTCCGCGATGGTGATGGCATAATGCAGCTGTTGTAACGTCATCTTTCAATTTCCTTTCTCTCTGTCTCCAAACGGACAGGCCAAGAGGGAACCGTTTGGCTCCCTCTCTCCCCTGTCGCATCAACATATCGTTTTCGTATGTTTTAGTGTACCATCCCCCACCCTCCCCTGTCAAGAAAACAGCTCCCAACCATCTGATTGGGAGCTGTGCTGTATTTTATTTTGCCGCCGTGCCGGTCACGTCGATGACCACGAACTCCGACCAGCAGCCGGTCTTGAACTGGATGGCCCAGTCGGAGATGCCGGAGGTGACCACAAAATTCGTGTCCCCACGGGTCTCGGTGCCGTAGACCCGGTCGTTCCCACCGATGCCGGTGAGCTGCTGGATCTGGACGAAGGGGAAGAGCTGCCCCCCGTGGGTGTGGCCGGAGAGGACCAGATCCACGCCGGACTGGGCCTGAGCGTCGTAGTCGCAGGGCTGGTGGTCCAGGACGATCTGGTACTTGTCCTTGTCCAGCGACTGAGTCAGCTCGCTCATAGACGCCCGGCTGCCGTCGAAGTCCTTTTCCTCCGACGCGTCCTGGCGGCCGATCAGGTAGAACTGGCCACCCAACAGCACAGACTCGTCCTCCAGCACGGTGACCCCGTCGGCGGTCAGCTCCGCCTTCAGGTCGTCCCCGTCGTAGCCGCGGGCGCCGTTGCTGTACCTGCCCTTGTCGTGGTTGCCGAAGACGAAGTAGACGCCGTAGGGTGCGTCCAGCTGTCCCAGCGCACGGGCGGCGGTCTCCATGTCCGCCTTGCTGGAGCCTTCGTCCACGAAGTCCCCGACCACCACCACCACGTCCGGGTCAGTAGCGGCCACCTTCTTCAAGTGCTCTGCGAAGCCGTCCCCGTCAAAGGTGGTGCCCATGTGGGAGTCGGCCACCAGGGCGATGCGCAGATTGCCGACGGCTTTGTCGGTCTGGATGGTGTAGTTGGTCTGCCAGACGTGGTTGGCCTGGTACCAGCCCAGGGCCAAGTAGCCCACGGTGAACAGGATGGCCACGAGACCGGCGTAGTATCGGCGAAAATCCCGTCTGCGCACCTTCTTGACCACCCAGAACACCCCGTCCCAGAGCAACCAGAACACCACCAGGTGCAGCAGGCAGATGGCGGCGTTCATCATCCCCCAGACCAGCCACAGCACGGCAAAGGGCACTGCCACCAGCAGGGCGCTGAACAGCCAGGACAGCGCGCGTCTGTCGCCGGCCAGGGCGTTGGGCAGGCGGAAGCGGTGCATTTTGCGGACTAAGTAGATCACACCGGCCACACCGGCCAGGAGCATACCGGCAAAAATGAAGAGCCATAACAGCATGAGGGACACCTCCAAATGATTTTTTCTGGTCACATTATACCGGTTTTTGCGCCCCATGAAAAGCCCCTCTTCGGTTCCCATTTTCCCCAATTTCATCGATTTTCTCCAGGAAAAGGCGTTCAGAAACGACGAAAACGACGTATCTTCCTACAGGAAGATACGTCGTCTGCTCATTTTTTCCCCCGTTTCAGGATGCGCTCCAGGGTGGGGATGTCCAGCAGGTTCACGGTCTGGAACTGTCCCCGGTAGAACACTGCCCAGTTGTTGAAGACGCAGGGCAGGGCTTTGGCCTGTTCCAGGGTCTCCACCCGGCGGAAGGTCACGGAGATGCCTTTTTCCTGGCAGTGCGCCTGCACCAGCTCCACCCGCTGGAGGATGAAGGGACACTGCATATCATAGTAGATGGTCAGCTCCTGCTCCGGGATGGCCTGGGCTTTGGCTGCCGGGGTGAAGTGGGGCGTGGTGCCGTCCAAGGAGAGGGCCAGCAGCTCGTAGCCGTCCTCCGTGGTGTCCACGGTCTGGAAGCCGAACTTCTCCACGAACGCCTGACTGGTCAGCCACGCCTTCTGCTTCTTCGCCCCCAACAGGCAGACGCCGGACTTGCCCTGGGCTTTGGCGTCCGCTAAGCAATATTCCAGCAGTTCCCTGCCGTACCCATGCTTTTTGCACTTGCCGTCCACCCACAGACAATAGATATAAAGGTAGTTCTCCCCTTCCACCGGCACCCACGCCGTCTCCAAGGGGGCGTACTCGATCATGACACAGCACTTCTGATTCAGCTTCCGGAACACGTGCCCCTCTTTCAGCCGCTCCGCCAGCCACTGGCGCTTTGCCTCCACACCGGGGTGCTTTTTCCGGGTGCGGATGATGCAGCACAGGTGCTCGTCAGCCAGGTTTTCTGGAGTCAGATTGATAAATTCCACAGTTTGCTCCATGCTTTCTCCTCTTCCCATTCTATCTCGCAATATACATTCTATGATATATATCATATACTATCTTTCCTCCCCTGTCAACCAATCCCCCTCCTCCCGGTTGACAGCTTCCACCACTACCACTATAATGTGCTTATCCGAATCAGTTAGGTATCGCTAACCGATATGTCTGTCAAAAGGAGAGAGACCCATGACGACCACACATCTATTATTCTTGCTGGCCTGCGCCGGGCATTTGGCACTCTGGCGCTGCGACTGGAACTTGACCTATCTGGCCGGCGGACGCTTTGATTTCCGCTGTTTGCAGGACAACGACCGCCTCTCTGCCGTCCTGGGTGGGACGCCGCTGAAGCAGCCTATGGGTGCGACGCTGGTGGGGGTGTTCGCTCTGGCGGCGGCGTTTCCGGGGTATCTGGCGCTGTGCCAGTGGATGGGACAGTTTTCCAAGCTGTGGGCTGGGCTGATGCTGGCGGGGTGCGTGCTGTTCTTCCTGCCTGGGGTGGCGCATCACGTGTTCTGTGGCGCGTTGGAGTGGTTCTATCTGCGGCTGGGACGGACCGAGGAGGCGCGAGAGGTCATCGTGGACTTTTTCAAGGGCACCTCCGCCACCATGTTCCTCTGCTATCTGGGACTGCTGGTCTTCGCGGTGTCCCTGTTCGTGGCCGTGGTCAGCGGCGGGACCAGCTTGCCCCGCTGGGCGTGTCTGTGCAACACCTTGCCCCTGTTCTTACTGCTGTCCCCTTTACGCATTGTGGGTACCATGAATCTGGTCAGCGCGGTGATGTTTTTGGGGTTATTTGTTTTGATCTGAGGTGAAAGGACATGGAAAAATGCCACATTGAAAAGAACACGGTACAGGAGACCCTGGTCATCCCCCTGTACGGCCGCAAGATGTGCTCGGAGCAGTTCCCCCAGCTGTTCCGGGACGAGACTGCCATCCGGCTCATCGACCAGATCGACTACGACTTCTCCGCCCTGGCGCAGAAAGCCCAGAGCACAGTGCAGCAGTTCGGGTTCCTGGAGGTGGCCATGCGCCAGAACGACCTGGCGTGGGAGGTGCGGGACTACCTGAAGGCACACCCCAAGGCGGCGGTGGTCAATCTGGGCTGCGGGCTGGACGACACGGGACGGAACTGCGACAACGGCTGCTGCAAGCTGTACAACCTGGATTTCCCGGACGTCATCGCCGTGCGGGATGCGCTGCTGCCGGCCGGGGAACGGGAGGAGAATATCCCCTGCGACCTGAACGACGTCTCCTGGTTCGAGCGCATCGACGCCAGTGAGGGCGTGGTCTTTTTCGCCGCTGGGGTGTTCTACTACTTCCTGACCGAGCAGTTCCAGACGCTGGTGCAGGCCATGGCCCAGGCGTTTCCCGGTGGGCGTCTGGTGTTTGACGCTGCGGGGAAGGCGGCGGTGAAGATGATGCTGAAGACGTGGATCCGGGATGCTGAGATAAAGGACGTGGGGGCGTACTTCTCCGTGTCCGACGCCCGGCGGGAGCTGTCCTCCTGGGTGCCTGGGCTGCGGGTATCCAGCCGTGGGTATATGCTGGGATATCAGCGTTTGGACGACCCGTCAGTGAAGGGGTTATACCGGCTGCTGGCCAAGATCGGGGACGGGTGGATGAAGATGCAGATCGTGCGGATGGAGTTCGGTCAGCTGGTATGACTGCTGTCTGGACAGAAAAGTTCCAATGACTCCCTTTCAACTATTGAAATTTTCGCGCTCATCCTGTAACATAAGTATGTGCATTGCGTCGGTAACGATGATGGCACGTCCCTGCCCCTCTTTCCGGTGTGTATGCACGACCAAATCTGACGGAGGTGCAGCATGGGCATTTTAAGAAAGTCAATCGGCGGGTCGGATAAATTCCCTCCTGCCTCTATCAAACGCTCAGCAGCCAAACAGACGAAACCCCAGATGCGCGAAAGCAGACCTTACCTGGTGCGAAACCCGCCACCGCCCCTCTTGATCCCCCGGCAAAAACGGGCGTATCGGGTGATCCCGAACCGCACTGACCACACCAGGGAAGTGGTCCGAAGCTACGACATCCAGGCGTTACAGGAGGAAGTGGCGTACCTCAACCGCGTCATCGCCCGCGCCTGTGAGTTGGCCCATGTGGTGCCGTCGCTATCGCTGGATCTGTCCCAGTTCGTTTACAGCACATCTCACAACGGGACCCATTACACCTGGTTCCCCTACACACCGTTTGGCCAGGTGTCCCGTTATCCGCTGATGCTGCACTATCAGTCGAAACCGCAGTGTCCTGCCCCGTTCTCCGAAAGTGAGGAGTATCAGGCATGGCTGGACTTTTTAGCCACAGGCGGTACGGCGAAAGCATGGGAAGCGCTGTACGGAAGTGCCTCGGGCATCCAGCCGCTCCTGCCTGACACGGCTTTTGGCAAGATCTACTACCTGAAAAGTGGTCTGATCGGAAGAGCGCGTATGGTCTTCTGGCGCGACCAGCTGGAGTACACCTTATGCCTGGAGCCACTGTTCAAATGGCAGACGCAGCACAGGCTGGTTTTGAAGACGTTCACACGGCGCGACCCGGACGGCAATGAGTTCGTCCTGTTTCAGACGTGACCGGCTGTAGGGATGAGAAAGACCGCTCGGTTTGAGCGGTCTTTTTCTTGGTGTAGTGTTTGTGTGGCTTGGGTGCGTTACATCACCCAAATATCTATGTCCCTCCACTGTTCCTTCAAGGGCACGTCATTGATCTTATGCGCTGTGACCAATGTCGTCCCGTCCTCGTAATAGTCGCCATCACCGTCCGGACAAACCGCGATAAAGGGCGTTCCATCCGTTGAGATATTATATCGAACTCCGTGAAGAAAGAATTCAATGTCCAGTCCGATATCAATGGCCCAGACCAACTCCTCAAGACTGACCAGTTTTGCGCAATCCACTTTCCTTTCCTCCTCTTAGCAGTGTTATTACATGGACTGAATGTCCATATCCCTCCACCGCTTGTCCAACTCCTTGCCTCGAATAAGCGCTTCTGCGTTCTCATAGAACTCAGCATCGCCGTCCGGACAGGTGCAGATAAACGGGCGATGGTTTCTCCACGAAATGTTGTACATCGTCCCGTCTAAATAAAACACAATATCAAGATGCAGATTCACCGCTTCCTCCAGCTCCTGCAGATGCTCCAGCTTCATGCCTTTCACTGCTCATTGCCTCCTTGTCTTCATTGACTTGCTCTGGCAGTTCTTCTATGGATTCTATCTCATTTTCCATCAAGCCATAGTAAACGCCTGCTACGCCTGTATCTATGTCAATCTCGGCAATCTCCGGTTCGTTGTCGACCGCGCGGGTGTAGCCAACGCACGTGCCCACCATCGGTGGACTGCCGTCTCGGAAGGTAATACGCACTTGCTTGCCGAGTAGTGTTTCGCATCGTTCTTCAAAATCCATGTAGTTATTCCTTTTCGTAATAAGCTCATTCACACCATCCCGGCGATTTATTTTGCCGCGCGATCGACCAGGAAACGTAATTCATCCTAATGTGGAAAACGCTCGATTCCAACCGGAATCGAGCGTTTAACGTGGAGCTACTGGCCGGATTTGAACCGGCGACCTGCTGATTACGAATCAGCTGCTCTACCGACTGAGCCACAGTAGCACATAGCATAGAGCTATATTACCACATTTCAGTCGCCGCGTCAATCCCTTTTTTCCATCTTGTGCCGTCTCGCGCTGTATTTCAATCGTGGACATTTTGCAGAGAGCATCACTGGATTCCGTCTGAAAAAATACCGGTTCTCCGTAGATTTTCCCGTTTCTCAAACCTCGACATTTCACGTCTTTGTTTTCATAATTTTTCTTCCTGACAGTCCGCAATCGGTTATCCACAACTCACTGCGGATTTTCTCCTGTGGATTTCCCGGTTTTCCATGGGGAGTTATCCACTTTCTCCACATCTTTTCACACAACTGCAATAGGACACTGTACTGCCACTATTGCGTCATTTACATAAATTCAACACAGTTCTACGCTCCAGCTTTGTCCACTTACCACGGACAGTTCAAGCATCCAACCCAATATCTCGATTGGCGTACCCGTTCAGCGTCCAATCCCCTCGTCGGCCAGCCAGGTACTCATAATAAGCCTGACAACCGATCATGGCGCCGTTGTCACCGCACAGGGAGAGCTTGGGCAGGTAGAGCTGTTTGCCGCTGATGCGGCAGGCGCGTTCCAGCTCCGCACGAATCTTGGAGTTGGCTGCCACACCGCCGGCCGCGGCGATCTTGGTGCGGCCGCACTGCTCCGCCGCTTCCATGGCACGGGGCACCAGCTCGTCCGCCACAGCACGGGAGAAAGAGGCGGCGAAGGAGGGCAGATCCAGGGGCTCCTTCTTCTGCTCGGCGTTGTGGATGAGGTTCAGCGCCGCCGTTTTCAGGCCGGAGAAGGAGAAGTCCAAGGGCGCGCCGTCCACTTTGGCCCGGGGCAGCTGGTACTTCTTCTCGTCGCCTCCCTGGGCCAGCCGGTCCATGGGACCGCCGCCGGGGTAGCCGATGCCCAGCACGCGCGCCACTTTGTCGAAGCATTCGCCGGCTGCGTCATCTCTGGTAGCGCCCAGCAGCTCCATTTTGGTGTAGTCCTGGACGTCCACGATGAGGGTGTTGCCGCCGGAGACGCAGAGGCAGAGGAAGGGCGGTTCCAGGTCGGGGTGGGTGATGTAATTGGCGGCGATATGGCCTCGGACGTGGTGGACAGGGATGAGGGGCACGCCCAGGCCATAGGCGGCGCTCTTGGCAAAATTGACCCCCACCAGCACCGCTCCGATCAGCCCCGGCGCATAGGTGCAGGCCACGGCGTCGATGTCCTTCCGGGTCACGCCTGCCTGCTCCAACGCCTGGTCGGCCAGGCCGTAGATGGCTTCCAAGTGCTTCCGGGAGGCGATCTCGGGCACCACGCCGCCGTAGATGGTGTGCATATCCACCTGGGAGGCGATGGCGTCCGCCAGGACGGTGCGGCCATCTCGGACGACGGCTACGGCGGTCTCGTCACAGGAGGATTCTACTGCAAGAATATTCAAGGAAAACACTCCTTATTCGTCATTTTCGTCAGGCTGTTCGGCCTGAAAATACTTGGTCATGATGATGGCATCCTCGTTCGGCTCGTCGTAATAGTCCTTCCGACGCCCCACCTGCTCGAAGCCGTGCTTCATATACAGCTGCTTGGCCGGGTCGTTGGACGCCCGGACTTCCAGGGTCAAAAAGGCCAACTGGTGAGCCTTGCCGAAGCGCAAAAAGACATCCAACAGCGCCTGGGCGATGCCCTGCCGCCGGTACTCCTCCCGGACGGCCACGTTGTCGATATAGCCCTCGCCGGCAATGACCGAGATGCCGGCATAGCCCAGCACCTGGCCGTTGTCCCCCACGGCTACGATAAAGGAGGCGGTGGGGTTGTCCAGCTCCTCCGCCAGCATCTGCTCGCTCCAGGGCTTGGAGAAGCACAGCCGCTCCAGCTCCGCAATCTGCGGGATCAACTCTATCGTCATGGGCACCAGCTGATAGCTGGCCGCCTGTTTCTGTTCACTCATGGGTTCTCCTCCTCAATGGGCGTCTGCCCAGCTGTGTCCCACGTGGGCTTCCGCCTCCAATTTCACGTCCAGGGAGACCACCTGCTCCATCTCCTCTTCCAGGAGCTTGGCCACGGTCTCGCCCTCGGATTCCGGACACTCTACGATCAGTTCGTCGTGTACCTGGAGTACCAGGCGCCCCTGCAAGCCCTCTGCTTTCAGACGAGCCTGGACCCGGATCATGGCCAGCTTGATGATGTCCGCCGCGGTGCCCTGGATGGGCATATTCAGTGCCACCCGCTCGCCGAACATCCGCTTCATCCGGTTGGAGTCCTTCAGCTCCGGAATCTCCCGGCGGCGCCCCATGAGGGTGGACACGTAGCCGTCCGCTTTGGCCTGCTCCACGATGCGTTTCTGGTACTCTCGGACACCGGCGTAGGTGGCAAAATAGCGCTCCATATAATCCTTCGCTTCCGCCCGGCTGACGCCGATATCCTTGGCCAGAGAGAACTCGGAAATGCCGTAAACGATGCCGAAATTCACCGCTTTGGCCGACGAACGCATCTGTTTGGTCACCAATTCCTCCGGCACGCCGAAGACCTGGGCGGCGGTCATGGTGTGGATGTCCGCCCCCGTCCGGAAGCCCTCCAGCATCACTTTGTCCTGGGCGATGTGGGCCAACAGGCGCAGCTCGATCTGGGAGTAGTCGGCGTCCACCAGCACGTTGCCGGGGCCGGCGATGAACATCTTGCGCATCTCTGCCCCCAAAGGCGTGCGGACGGGGATGTTCTGCAAATTCGGTTCCGTAGAGGACAGGCGGCCGGTGGCGGTGACGGTGTTCTGGAAGCTGGTGTGGATGCGGCTGTCCGGGCCGATGACCTTGGTCAGGCCGTCCACGTAGGTGGATTTCAGCTTGGCCAGCTGGCGGTACTCCAAAATCTGCTCCACGATGGGGTGCTGCCAGCGGAGCTTTTCCAGCACCTCGGCGTTGGTGGAATACCCCCGCTTGGTCTTCTTGTAGGCGGGTAACCCCAGCTTGTCGAACAAGATCTCGCCCAGCTGCTTGGTGGAGTTGATGTTGAACTCCTCCCCTGCCAGGTCATAGATGCTGTCCCGGCAGCCATCGATGCCCTTGGCCAGCATTTCACCGAACTGGGTCAGCGCCTCCCGGTCGATGCGGAAACCGCTCTGCTCCATCTCTGCCAGCACCGGGCAGAGGGGCAGTTCCACCGTGTTCAGCAGCTCGGTCAGCCCCTGGGCTTCCAGCTCCGGCCACATCTTCTCGTACAGCGCGCCGATGGCGGCGGTGTGGCGGAGCATGGCGGTCATGGCCTCGATCGGTTCCTCCAGAGGCGGGAAGGCATCCTCGGCCAGGAAGGTCTGCTCAGCGGGCAGCTCGAAGCCCAGCCATTTGACGCTCAGCTTTTCCATGGCGTAGCTGCCATCGGTGGGCGCCAGCAGGTACGCTCCCAGGGCGGTGTCGAAGCGGAAGCCGTCGGTGGACAGGCTCTCCGCCAGCAAGTCCTCCATCAGCTCCTTCACCTGGTGGGTGACCTTGGTGACCTTATCCGAGAACAACACCTCCAAACAGTGCCGGTATGCGTCCGCTCCCACCCGGTCAGGCAGGATGACCGCGCCGATGGAGACCTCGTCCTCCTCCACGCCGTCCACGGCCAGACCCTGCAAGTCAGGCAGGGCCAGCACGGACACCCACGGGGCGTCCTGCCACAGGGTCAGCAGCTGTTCCAGGCGAGCCGGGTCGGTGACCAGCTCCATCTGGCACGCGCCCTCCACCGTTTCCTCCGGCTGTGCGCCGGATTCGGTGGGCGACAGGCCGTAGCGCTGGATGAACTGGTTGAACTCCAGCTTCAAGAACAGCTGGTACAGGGCGTCCCGGTCGGCCTCCCGGCAAACGGCGTCCTCCGGCTGAAATGCGATCGGCGCGTCACAGCGGATGCGTGCCAGGTCGTAGGACATCTCTGCCTGCTCCCGTCCCTCGGTGAGCTTTTTGCGCACGGCCGGTTTCAGGTCCAGGTCGTCCAGCTTTTCGTAAATCTCCGCAATGGTGCCGTACTGCTGGATGAGGCTCTTGGCGGTCTTCTCGCCGATGCCCTTCACGCCGGGGATCTGGTCGGAGGTGTCCCCCCACAGACCCTTCAGGTCGATCATCTTGATGGGCTCGAAGCCGTACTCCTCCTCAAACACCGCCGGAGTCACCTGCTTCACGGTGGTCTGACCGCGGCTGGAGGTGACCAGGTTCACGGTGGTGTGGTCGGTGACCAGCTGGAGGGAGTCCTTGTCGCCGGTGACGATGACGCAGTCCCATCCCTTCTGCTCACAGGCACGGGAGATGGTGCCCAGCAGGTCGTCTGCCTCCCAGCCGTCCAGCTCGTAGGTGGGGATGCGCATGGCGGCCAAGATTTCCTTCAAGACCGGCATCTGCATGGCCAGCTCCTCCGGCATAGCGTGGCGCTTGGCCTTGTAGCCCTCGTAGGCCAGGTGGCGGAAGGTGGGGGCTTTTCGGTCGAAGGCCACGCAGAGGGCGTCCGGCTGTTCGTCGTTGGTGAGCTTCTGCAAAATGTTCAAGAAGCCGAAGAGGGCGTTGGTGTACAGTCCATCCCGGGTGGAGAGCAGCCGTACCCCGTAAAAGGCGCGGTTGACGATCGAGTTCCCGTCCAATACCATCAATTTCATCCTTGTATCCTCGCTTTCCTGCGTCCGTATCCCAATCCTCTCCCCCACGCCACGCAGGTGGGCGCGGGACGGATAGGCAAAAGCTCCTGTCCAGTGCTGAACAGGAGTTTTGGCGTTTTACTTGGATTTTGTGTTCTCTTTCGTGCTCTTTGCCTTCTCGCCGTGGTAGTTCTCATAGGTCTGGATGATCCCCTTGGCGATGGCTTTGGCGTACCCCTTTTTGTGCTTGTCCAATAGCTGGTTGTCCTTCTGGTTGTCGATGAACCCCAGCTCGATGAGGACGCCGGGCATCTTGGTCCTGCGCAGGACGTAGTAGCTGGAGGAGGCGCTCTCCTGGGTGCCGTGCTTGACTCCACGATCCTGCTGGACCCCCACCTTGACCAGCCGTTTCTGAATGGCCTTGGCCAGGGCGTTGGACTCCTTGCTGTAGTCCGCCCGGGTCCAGGTCTCCACGCCGCAGCCTAAGGGGTTCAGGTTGCGGTGGATGGAGACGAAGTAGTCCGCGTTTGCCTGGTTGGCGCATTGAGCCCGCTCGCGCAGCTCCACGTACTTGTCCTCGGTGCGGGTCAGGATCACCTGGACGTTCTCCTGCTCCAGGTACTGCTTGACCAGCTTGGCCATCATCAGCACGTCGTCGCTCTCATGCCGCTTGCCGGACACACAGCCGCTGTCGTTGCCGCCGTGGCCAGGGTCCAGGCAGACGGTGAAGCGGGGCGCCTCCTGTTTCGTCTCCGCAGGTTCGTTCTGGACAGCGGAGACGGGCACGCTCTGGGCAGGTTCCACCGACGACGCGCCATTCCCCTGCCGCACCTGGGGCAGGATGGCCAGCACCACCAAAAAGGCCAGGATGAGGGCGACTACCCGTCCCCCATGGTTCAGTTCCGGATTCTTTTCTCGTTTCCCGGTATTCTTCATGCACTCGGATTCCTTCCGCTGGGCTTACATCCGATCCGGAGCGGTGAAGCCCAGCAGATGGATGGAGGTCTCCAGCACCCGCAGCACCAGGCGGATGAGGGTGACGTAGCTGGCCTGCTTGGCGGCGTCCGGTTCCTTCATGATGTTGTGTTCGCCGTAGAACTGGTTCAGGCAGTTGGCCAGGTCGTAGATATAGTGGCAGAGTCGGTTGGGTGCGTTCTGGGTGTAGGCTTCCTCGACGGCCTCGTTGAAGCGGCAGAGGGCCAGCGCCAGGTCGGTCTCCTTCTTGCTCTCCGGCGGCAGGATGGTGCCCAACTCAGCGTCGGGATAGGCTGCCTGGAAGCGGGTCAAGATGGACTTGATGCGCACCATGGAGTACATGATATAGGGGCCGGTGTTGCCTTCAAAGGCGGTGAAGCGGTCGATGTCGAAAATGTAGTCCTTGTAGGGCTGGTTGGACAGGTCGCCGTACTTGATGGCCGCCAGACCCACTTTGTCTGCAATGTCCCGCATCTCGGCTTCGGTCAGGTTGCCGCCGTTGCTCTCTACCTTTTTATAGATGGCGTCGCTGACGTTGCCCAGCAGGTATTCCAGGCGCATGACGCCGCCGTCACGGGTCTTGAAGGGCTTGCCGTCCTTGCCGTTCATGGTGCCGAAGCCCACGAATTCCAGGCTGCACTTATTCTTGTCGATGAGGCCGGTCTTATAGGCGCAGCGGAACACCCGCACGAAATGCAGCTCCTGGCGCTTGTCCACCACGTAGATGATGCGGTCGGGGTCGAAGTCCGCCTTCCGCTGGACGATGGTGGCAAGGTCGGTGGTCTCGTACTGGGCGGCGCCGTCGGATTTCAGCACCATGCAGGGGGGCACCTCGCGGGTGTCGCTCTCCTCCTGGACGTCCACCACCAGGGCGCCGTCGCTGATATAGGCGTGACCGTCCGCCTTCATCTGCTCCACCATGGGGGCGATGAGATCCTGACAGTCGCTCTCGCCCATCCAGATGTCGAAGTCCACGTCCAGCTTCTTGTAGTTCTCCTTCAGGTCGTTGACAGACACGTTCAGGATGTGCTTCCACAGGGCGCGATAGCCGGGGCGACCCTGCTGGAGTTCATAGGTGGCCTGACGGGCTTCTTCCTTATAAGCGGCGTCCTCCTTGGAGACCTTGGAGGCGAAGGGATAGATCTCTTCCAGGTCGGTGATGGTGAAGGGGGGTTCCTCGGGGTAGCCGTCGGTGATGTTGGCGTCAAAATAGGGCAGGTCGGGCTGGCGGCGCTTCAGCTCCACGATGATGAGGCCAATCTGCAGGCCCCAATCCCCCAGATGGGGGTCGCCGATGACGTTGTGACCCATGAACCGGGCGATGCGCTTGACTGCCTCACCGATGATGGCCGGGCGCAGGTGGCCTACGTGCAGGGGCTTTGCCACGTTGGGGCCGCCGTAGTCCACCACGATGGACAGGGGGTGCTCCGCCTTCTCGACACCGCAGTCGGGGTCCTGTTCCAGCTCATTGAGCAGCTTGCCCAAAAAGTCCGGGTTCAGATCCAGGTTGATGAAGCCGGGGCGCACCATCTCCACCTTGGAGAACATCTCATTGGACGCCAGCACGTCCACCACCTGCTGGGCGATCATAAAGGGTGCTTTATGGTACAGCTTTGCACCGGCCATAGCGCCGTTGCACTGGTACTGGCACAGGTCGGGGCGGTTGGACACGGTACATTTGCCCAGCTTGGGGTCGAAGCCGGCGCTCTCAAAGGCTTCGGATACGGCGGCGGTGATCTGATCTAATACTTTTTTCATAATATCTCGTTCCCTTCCACTGCAACAGGTGCAGGAAATTTCTCATTCTGGCATACTAAATAGATATTATATCCTATGCGCCGAACGCTGTCAAACCGCTGGAACTTTTTCTGGCGGAAAATACGAATTTACGGAACATTTACAGTTGCCCCTTGCTTTTTTCTTCCGCTCGGCGGTATACTGGGAACATCTACTCTGAAAAAGAGGATTTTACACGAAAGGTGGTACCCCCATGAACGCATTTCAATTTCATCTGCCCACACGGATCCTGTTTGGCTCGGACACCATCGCCCAGGTAGGCGAGGCGGTCAAAGCGGCAGGCGGCAGCCGGGTGCTGGTGCTCTACGGCACAGGCAGCGTCCAGCGGAACGGCGTCTTGGACAAGGTACTGACCTCGTTGGGCAAGCAGGGACTGTCCTATTCCGTCGAGGGCGGCATCCAGCCCAACCCCCGTCTGGCCAAAGCCCAGGCGCTGGCGGACGCCTATGCCGGCAAAGGCATCGACTTCCTGCTGGGGGTGGGCGGCGCCAGCGTGCTGGACACCTGCAAGGCGGTGGCCATCGGTCTGGCCTGCGGCGGCTCCATCTGGGACTACTTCACCAAGGTACGTCCCATCACCGCCGCCCTGCCTGTGGGCAGCGTGCTCACCATCGCCGCGGCGGGCAGCGAGACCAGCGACTCGGCGGTCTTGACCGACGAATCCACCGACAGCAAGCGGGGCTGCAACACCCCCTTCAACCGTCCCGCCTTTGCCATCCTGGACCCCACCTTGACCTACACCCTCCCCGCCTACCAGACCGCCTGCGGGGCGGCGGATATGATGCTGCACACCATGGAGCGCTATTTTGGCGTCAACGCCGGTGCCAATGAGATCACCGACGGCATCGCGGAAGCCCTTCTGCGGACGGTGATGACCAACGCCCCCAAGGCGCTGAAAAAGCCGGACGACTACCAGGCGCGGAGCGAGCTGATGTGGTGCGGCAGCCTGTCTCACAACGACCTGACCGGTCTGGGACGAGGAAAGGACTTTTCCGTCCACCAGCTGGGTCACACGGTCAGCGCCGTGTTCGACCTCGCCCACGGCGCCAGCCTCACCGCCATGTGGTGCCACTGGGCCCGGTACGTCTGTCAGGCAGACCCGGCTCGGTTCGCTCGGCTGGGGCGGCAGGTGCTGGGGGTGCCCCTCAGCGACGATGACGCGGCGGCACGGGAGACCATCACCCAGTTCGGCAAGCTGTGGCAGTCCTGGGGACTGCCCACCAGTCTGGGGCAGTGCGTGGGCATCCAG
Source organism: uncultured Oscillospiraceae bacterium (assembly GCA_934565425.1). Lineage (GTDB taxonomy): Bacteria > Bacillota > Clostridia > Oscillospirales > Oscillospiraceae > Onthomonas. The sequence continues at coordinate 23,645 of CAKTHW010000004.1, read as the reverse complement.
ACCGAGGAGACCCTGCGGCGGATGGCGCATCTGTGCTCTTATCAAGGCACCCGCACGGTGGGCACCTTCCGGCCGCTGGATGAGACGGATCTGCTGGCCATCTACCGGCTGGCCAACGTCTGATGTTCGGCTATGTGGTGGCGGACCGGAGCAATCTGACCCAAGTACAGGTGGCGCGGTATCGGGAGTGCTACTGCGGGCTCTGTCGTGCCATTGGGCAGCGGCATGGGCAGCACAGTCGGCTCTCCCTGACCTACGACATGACCTTTCTGGTGCTGCTGCTGGATTCGCTGTACGAACCTCATGTGGACGCTGGTGCGTCCCGGTGCCTGGTGCATCCGGTGCGGAAGCAGCTCCACCGGGTGAGCAAGTACACGGAATATGCGGCGGATTTAAATGTAGCGTTGGCCTACTATAACTGCCTGGACGACTGGCAGGATGACCACAGTGTGCCGAAATTGCTGTACGCCAAAAGTTTGGCCAAGCCCTTTGCCGAGATTCAAGAACGCTGGCCTCGGCAGTGTGCTGTGATGGCGGAGACCCTGGCGGCGCTGGGCGAGCTGGAACAGGCCAAAAGCGCTGATCTGGACGCCGTTTCCGGGTTGTTCGGGCAGCTGATGGCGGCGCTGTTCACCCCGGAGGAGGACCGCTGGCAGGCGACCTTGGCACAGCTGGGGAGCACGCTGGGACGGTTCATCTACGTGATGGACGCCTGTCTGGATCAGCGCAGCGACGAGCACCACAAGCGCTACAACCCCATCACGGAATTTGAACGGGTCAACGGCCCCTTTGACGGGGAGCTGACCCTGACCATGCTCATCGGCGACTGCGCCCTGGCCTTTGAGCGCCTGCCCTTGGAGCAGGATTTGGATCTATTGCGCAATATTCTCTACTCTGGCGTCTGGACGAAATGGATCGGCGCCAAACAACGGAATCAACCCAACCGGAGGAATGACCCCAATGATTGACGATCCCTATCAGGTTCTCGGCGTATCACCCGATGCCAGCCCTGACGAAATCAAAAAAGCATACCGCGCCCTGGCGAAGAAATACCACCCCGACCTCCACCCCAACGACCCGGAGGCCGCCCGGAAGATGAACGAGATCAACGCCGCCTACGACCAGATCAACAACCCCCAGCGCTACCAGCAGGCTCGCCCCGGCAGCTACGGCGGGTACAGCAGCGGCAGTGCCGGTGCAGGCGGCAGCGCCCAGGACAACCCCTTCAGCGGCTTCGGCTTTGACGGGTTTGGCTTCGGCTTCGACTTCGGCGGCCAGCAACAGCAGCAACAGCGCCGGTACGACACCTCCCAGGACTCCACCGAGTTCCAGGCGGCGTGGCACTTCATCGTCACCGGCGAATACCAGCAGGCGCTGGATCTGCTCAACCGGATGAACGTCCGGGAGCGCAACGCCCGGTGGTACTACCTGAGCGGCCTGACCAACTCCGGCCTGGGCAATAAAATTCTCGCCCTCCAACACCTGCAGCAGGCGGTGCGGATGGACCCCAGCAACTACGAGTACCGTCAGGCGCTGCTGCGGATGCAGAGCGGCAGCCAGTTCTATCAGAACAACGGCGGTGCCGACTTCTGCGCTTGCAGCAACCCCGGCAACTGGTGCCTGTCCATGTGCCTGCTCAACGTCCTGTGCAATGGCCTCTGCTGCGGCAGCGGGTATGGCGGCTATGGCGGTTACGGGTTCTGATAAATCTCATCCTTTTGAACACAAAAACGGCATGACTAAGGTCATGCCGTTTTATTATTTTTTAATCTTTCCTTTATGGTTTCGTTATTTCCCACGTGATAGAATAAGCCCGTACCGAAGGATTGGAGGGGAGTGCACATAAAACAAAAAAAACAAGCTCAGGCAATCTCTCTTTGCCCTCTTTTTTCACCCTATGGAACCGGCGCTCTGTCTAACCTCTATGCCGCCTATTGCGCTGACCCGGACCGTATATTGGAACAAAACGGCGACCTTTATTACCGTGTCCTGGAGGTGGCCGCATTGGGTGACCATCAACTTTTACTGCTGTTCAGTAATGAGTTGTCTTTGAAGATTGGGGACACTTTGGTGGACGAAAACGGCAGTCTTTACCCGGTGATCGGCATGGAAATGTTTCGTCGAGACCCGAACGCGGAGTTTGACGCATCACTGCACATCATCTCTGTCTTGACAGAACGTCCGGATGTCAAATCCGTAGGCCAATATTTTTGCAGGTTCCACAAACTTTTTTCGCAGGGTTGACATTTTATTTTTCGGTTCGTATAATTACAAGTGTTCTGTATCGTACGTTTCAAAACATATCTTTTCAAAAGGAGAGATGCTGCCATGCCCCCAAAGGTGAAATTTCGCAAGGAAGAGATCGTCCAGGCCGCGTTGGATGTGGCGCGGGTGAAGGGCGCGGACGGGGTGACGGCACGGGACATCGCCGCTCAGCTGGGGGTGTCCACCCGCCCCATCTTCACCTACTTCAACACCATGGACGAGGTGAAGGCGGCAGTCCGGCAGGCGGCGGAGGGCGTCTATCAGGACTACACCACCAAAGGGCTCAGCGCAGACATCCCCTTTTTGGGCTTCGGTCTGCAATACCTCCGCTTCGCCAAGGAGGAGCCGGAGCTATACAAGTTGCTCTTCCTGACTCTGCCCACCGACGAGGACAGCGGTGCCGTGGCCGCCATGACCCACACCCAAGCGCTGGTACGGGACTCGCTGCGGTGCATCTACCACATCAACGACGCTGCTGCCGACCGATACTTTCGGGATATGTGGCTGGTGGTGCACAGTCTGGCCACCCTTATGGTCACCGGTGGCTGCCCGTATTCTCAGGCAGAGATAGAGCATATCCTGACCGAGTGCAGCGTGAGCCTCTGCCTGGCCTGCAAGAAGATCCCTGGATTCGCCGAGGGACGATTTGACCGGGACGCCGTGTTCCGGGCGCTGACCCAGGCGGATGCATCAGAATAGGAGGGATTCCCATGGATGGAAGGACCCAAGTCCGGCCGGCCTGGCTGCTCTGTCCCCAGTGCGGCAAGAAGACCCGGACGCAAGTGAGAGAACACACCGTGCTGGAGGACTTTCCCCTCTTCTGCCCCAAGTGCAAATTTCAAGGCGTCATCGCCTTCCGACAGGGGAAGATCCAACAGGCTGATACCGCTACAGAAAGGATGAGCGAGGATGAAAGACGTACTGGCCTTTGCCTCCGCAGCCCTGCCCTGGGTCATCATGGGCATCTGCGTGATCGTTTTGTTGGTCAACCGAAAGAAGCTGTCCAACGCCGACCCTGACGAGGAGGTCGAAATGGACTACGGCACCGAAGGGATGTGCCTGGGCATGTGCTTCGGCACCGCCCTCGAGTCCTCGTTCCACGGCTCTCTGGGCATCGGCATGAGCCTGGGGATGCTGGTGGGACTGGTCCTCGGTCAGGCCATCAAAAAGAAAAACTGAACCACTGAATCCAACCAACCTGTAAGGAGGGACTATCATGTTGAAGATCACCCATCTGACCAAGACATTTGGAGAGAAAAAGGCCGTGGATGACCTGAGCCTGGAGATCGCACCAGGCGAAATCTACGGTTTCATCGGCCACAACGGTGCCGGCAAGACCACCACGCTGAAATCAGTGGTGGGCATCCAGCAGTTTGACGCAGGCGAGATCACCATCGGCGGCGTCTCCCTGAAGGAGGACCCCCTGGCCTGCAAGCGCCAGCTGGCGTACATCCCGGACAATCCCGACCTGTACGACTTCATGACCGGCATCAAGTATCTCAACTTCATCGCCGACATCTTCGGCGTCAGCGCCAGCGACCGACAGGAGCGCATCCGGAAATACGCCGACCTGTTCGAGCTGACCGACGACCTGGCCCAGCCCATCGCCGCCTACTCCCACGGCATGAAGCAGAAGCTGGCCATCATCTCCGCCTGGATCCACGCACCCAAGCTCATCATCATGGACGAACCTTTCGTGGGGCTGGACCCCAAGGCGTCCCACCTGCTCAAGGGCATGATGCGGGAGGTCTGCGACGCCGGCGGCGCTATCTTCTTCTCCACCCATGTGCTGGAAGTGGCGGAAAAGCTGTGCGACAAAGTGGCCATCATCAAGGCCGGCAAGCTCATCCGCTCCGGCACCATGGAGGAGGTCAAGGGCGACGACAGTTTGGAAGACGTTTTCCTGGAACTGGAGGGAGAATAATGGTCAAAACACTGCTGAAAAAGCAAATCGGCGAGATATTCCGCAGTTATTTCTACGACGCCAAGAAAAACAAACCCCGCTCCAAAGCCTCCACCATCCTCTTCATCGTCTTCTTCGTCTTCCTCATGGTGGGCGTCATGGGCGGGATGTTCACCCTGCTGTCCTACGCCATCTGCGGTGCCTTCGTGGCGGTGGACATGGGCTGGATGTACTTCTGCATCATGGGCCTGCTGGCCGTCCTGCTGGGGGCCTTCGGCAGCGTGTTCAACACTTACTCCGGGCTGTATCTGTCCAAGGACAACGACCTGCTCCTGTCCATGCCCATCCCGGTGCGCTCCATCATGGTCTCCCGGCTGTTGGGGGTCTACCTGATGGGTCTGATGTACTCGGCTGTGGTCATCCTCCCCGCCGTCATCGTCTACTGGCTCACCGCGCCCCTGACCCCTGCTGTCATCATCGGCTCCCTGCTCTTTGTGCTGCTCCTCTCCGTCATCGTCCTCATCCTCTCCTGTGTGCTGGGCTGGGTGGTGGCAAAGATCAGCCTGAAGCTGAAGAACAAGAGCATCATGGCAGCCATCATCGCGCTGGTCGCCTTTGGGGCCTATTACTTCCTCTACTTCAAAGCCCAGTCCATGGTCGAAGACCTGGTGTCCAACGCCCTGGTCTACGGCATGAAGGTGAAGGGCGCAGCCTACTCCCTGTACCTGTTCGGCCGGTACGCCGAGGGGGACTGGGTGGCTATTGCCGTGTTCACCGTGGCAGTCGCCATCCTGTTTGCCCTGCTGTGGTATGTGCTCTCTCGGAGCTTCCTGAACATCGTCACCTCCACCGGCAAGACCGCTCGGCGGGTGTATCACGAGAAGACCGTCCAGCGGCAGAGCGTCTCCCGCGCCCTGTTGGGCAAGGAGCTGGGGCGGTTCCTCTCCAGCGCCAACTATATGCTCAACTGCGGCCTGGGCACCCTGCTGCTGCCGGTAGGCGGCATCGCGCTGCTGGTGAAGGGCGGTGCAGCGGTGGAGGCGTTGGAAATGCTCTTCGCGCACCCCGGCTGCACGGCTGTCCTGCTGTGTACGGCGGTCTGTATGCTGGCCGCTATGAACGATATGGTCACTCCTTCCGTCTCCCTGGAGGCGAAAAATCTGTGGCTGGCCCAGTCCCTGCCCATCCACCCCTGGCAGGTGCTCCGAGCCAAGCTGTCCGTGCAGCTGCTGCTGACCGGTATCCCGGCGCTGTTCTGCTGCATCTGTGTTCAGTTCCTCTGCCCCGCCTCCCCGGTGGAACGGGTGCTGCTGGTGCTGGTGCCCATGCTCTACGTCCTCTTCTCTGCCCTGTTCGGGCTGTTCCTGGGCGTCAAGATGCCCAACCTGACCTGGACCAACGAGCTGGCACCCATCAAGCAGAGCGCCTCCGTGATGATCGCCCTGTTTGGCGGCTGGGCTTACGGGGTCGCTTTGACCGGCCTCTATCTGGCCGTCGCCTGGCGGCTGGGTCTGGCCCTCTACCTGGCTCTCTTCGCCCTGGTGACCGCGGTCGGCTGTGTAGTGCTGTACCGTTGGCTGAAGACCCGCGGGGCGGAGCTGTTCGCCAACCTGTAATCCAATCATTGCGCAAAAAAGAGACACTCCATGGAGTGTCTCTTTTCATCTGTTTTTATCATAGAAAGGATGCGAAAGATTCGCTTTTGTGCTTCTGATTCTCGTGGTACACTGTGGTCATCCAGCTCATAGAAAAGAGGAGACTACCATGTTTTTTGTCAGCGAACCCATGACCACCGCCCCTGCCGCGTTCCAAACGCCCCTGCAGGAGAAGACCTACCAGGCGCTGGACGCCCTGCACATCCCCTTCCAGCGTGTGGACACCGACGAGGCCATCACCATGGAGGATTGTGTCCAGATCGACGCGAAACTGGACATGAAGATGGTCAAGACCCTGTTCCTGTGCAACCGCCAGCACACCAACTTTTACCTGTTCATCACCACTGGCGACAAGCCCTTCCGCTCCAAGGAGTTCAGCAAGGCGCTGGGCGTGGCACGGGTGTCCTTCGCACCGGCGGAGCAGATGGAAGCCATGCTGGGCACCAAAATCGGAGCAGCCACCGTGTTCAGCGCTCTGCTGGAATCGGCTCAGGCAGTGCAGATCGTCTTTGACCAGGACGTGTTGGCCCAGGAGTGGTACGGGTGCAGCGACGGCACCACCACCTGTTATCTCAAGGTGCGGACCGAACAAATCCTCCACCAGCTCCTCCCCTACGCCAACCACGCGGCCACGGTCATCGCCCTGTGACGGTCACTTTTTCTCGTCCAGCAGCATGACCCCTTCCGGCGGGTTGTGGTCGATGGCACCTACCACCCGATGGGGCAGGTAAGGTTCCTCCAAATAGGCCACTTCTTCCGGCGTCAAGGTCACGTTCAGGGCGCCTGCGGCGTCGTCGTAGTGGGATGCCTTGGTGCCGCCCACGATGGGGGACGCCACCCCCTTGGCCCAGTGCCAGGCCAGGGCAATCTGCTGCATCTTGCAGCCGTGCCCCTCTGCCAGCTCCTGGACTCGCCGGACGATCTCCATGTCCTGGGCTTCGGTCTGGTCGTACTTGCCCATGGCCACCCGGTCGGTCTTGCTGCGCAGGGTGTCGGCGTTCCACTGGGGACGGGTCAGGTGCCCGGCAGCCAGGGAGCTGTAGGGCATGAGGGAGACGCCCATCTGCTTGCAGATGGGGATCAGCTCCCGCTCGTCCTCTCGGTAGAGCAGGTTGTAGTGGTTCTCCATGGCCTGGAAGGGTGCCCAGCCGTGGTCACGGGCGATGAGCTGCATATTGTAGAACTGATACCCGTACATGGCGGACGCCCCCAGCGCCCGCACCTTCCCCGCCTTCACCAGGTCGTTCAGCGCCTCCATGGTCTCCTCCATGGGGGTCTCGTAGTCGAAGCGGTGGATGATATAGAGATCCAGATAGTCCGTCCCCAGCCGTTTCAGCGTCCCGTCGATCTCCCGGTGGATGGCTTTGGCGGAAAGGCGTCCCGGGTTGAAGTAGACCTTGGAGGCGATGACCACCTGGTCACGGGGGACGTTCCCCTTCAGCGCCTTGCCCAGGTACTCCTCACTGGTGCCGGCGGAATAGCCGTTGGCGGTGTCAAAGAAGTTGATACCCAGGGAGAGGGCGTGGCGGACGATGGCTTCGGTGGCATGCTCGTCCACCGTCCAGTCGTGCATGGTGCCCGCTTTGCCGAAGCTCATGCAGCCTACGCAGAGCTTGGAGATGGTGATGTCAGTGTTGCCTAATTTCGTATATTCATGGACAAATCGGCCTCCTTTCCACCAAAATGGGTGGATTTTTTCACTTCTTATGCCTGTTCCTCCGCCCAAGCGGCCAGTGCCTTCTCGGAGACAGAACTGCTGAACCGCTTGCCGGTGCGGACGGTGGCGTCGGGGCAGATCCTGCTCAAAATCTGCGCCGTCTTGCCCATGCCGCTGCCGCCGGAGGTGGCGAAGGGGACGATGGTCTTGCCGGAGAAGTCACCGCTCTCCAGGAAGGTCTCCACAATGCGGGGTGCCTGATACCACCAGATGGGGAAGCCTACGAACACGGTGTCGTACTGCTCCAGATTCTCCGGCTGGACAGCCAGTTCGGGGCAGGATTTTTTGTTCTGCATCTCCATGGTGCTGCGGCTGTGGCTGTCGTTCCAGTTCAGGTCGGGACCGGTGTAGGGGACGGCCGGTTCGATGGCGAACAGGTCGGCGCCGATGGCGTTGGCCAGGTGTTCTGCCACCTTCTTGGTGGTGCCAGTTGCGGAAAAATATGCTACCAATGCGTTCATAGTGTCTTCCTCCTATTCGAAATCAAATTTGTGGTTTTTGGTCAGTGTGAAGCGCAGGTAATCCAGCCGATCCAGCTGAGTCTGCCGCACGTGGATATCCTCCAACAGCTGCTCCCGCCGGGTCTGCAACATCTGCATCCGTGCGCTGTCCGCGCACAGATAGTGTTCCACCTCCGGGCTGGTAAAACCCACGTCGTAGAGGGTCATGATGAGGCTGAGCCGTTCCAGGTCGGTCTGGTCGTAGCAGCACCTTCCCTCTCGCCTCCCCCACCGCTCGTAGTCGCGCAGAATGGATAGGGGGATGTTGTACCGCTGGCTCACTTCCTGTCTCGTCATGGAATCCCGTCCTTTCCCCTCCAAAAAGAGGGTGCTCCCATCTGGGAACACCCTTATTATATCCGCACATCTGTTTCATGTCGAATGCCTATTTCCTATCGTCAGATATGCCTGCAATGTATTGTTTTGCAAAGGCAAGAAAGGCCGTGGTGGCAGCAGGAAACATCTGCTCCTTCTTCCACGCCAGCGCCGTCCCATTCTCCAGGGGCGGCTGAAAGGGGATGAATTTCAGGCCATCATAGTGGCAGTCCAGCTGGATGGCGATGACCGCCCCCTGACTGCTCCGCGCCAGCAGCGCCTCGTTGTAGAGCAGGTTGCCCTTGCCGATGATCTCCACCCGCTCCAGCACCTGTCCCAGCCAAGCGCCGATGTTGCTCTGGGCGATGTCGCTGGTGGCGGAGACCAGCGGAAGCCCCACCAAATCCTCCGGCGTGATGTACGTCCGCTGGGCCAGAGCGGAATCCTCCCGCACCAGCACCCCCCAGCGCTCCCGGATGGGCATGGGGATGAACTCGTATTTCCGAATGTCCACCGGCTCGGCCATGAGTCCCACGTCCAGCAACCCCCGATCCAGCCGTTCCCGCACGCTCCCGCCGTGGCCGCTGTACAGCTCGTACCGCACCAGCGGGTGCTGCGTCCGGAAGGCGGCCATGCAGTCGGTGAGGATGCGGGTGGAGAGGAACTCTCCGCTGCCGATGGCGATGGTGCCCTCCAGGTTGGCTTCCTTGCGCAGGAAGTCCCGTTTCGTCCGGTCGGCCAGAGTCAGGATCTCCTGAGCCCGCCGCTTGAGCATCATGCCGTCCTCGGTGAGGATGATGTTGTGGTTGCTCCGCTGGAACAGCTTCACCCCCAGCTCCTCCTCCAGCTGCGCGATCTGCCGGGACAGGGTGGGCTGGGTCACGTGCAGCTGCTTGGCCGCCTTTGTGAAGTTTTCCTCCCGGGCTACGGCCAGGAAGTAGTTGAGTACCCGTAGTTCCATCGTATCCCTCCTGGGGGAAAGTATAGCATAGGTGGGGTGGTGGGAGCAAGGTGATGGGTGCTTTGGCAGCGGTTGCATGTCCGCTCAAAATCCAGTATACTGGAAGTAACATGATGTAATTGAGGGATGCAGAGTAGTATGGCGTTGAATTTATCGAAAGCTGAACGTGAGTGGTTTGAAGCTGGCTTGAAAGAGGCAGAACCGTATGCCCCAGATGACCCGATTTTCAACACGCTTGATGCCGATATCGATATTGACCGTTATCGTGCTACGGTAGCTAGACGTTTGTTGGCGCGAGACGATGAAGAGAAAGCCGAGCTTGCGCAGAAGCAGCTTGAAGTATCAGAGGAATAGCACGTCTTATCAATAAGGTGATTAGAATGCGATTTTCAAAAGAATGTAAAACTGAACTGATCGAAGCGCTGCGCAAAATCTTTGATGACAAAGATTTTGTACTCGGTGTATTATGCGACCTAGGGTCGGACAAAGATATTCAGACGGTGCTGGACTACATCCATCAAAACAAAGACGCCAAAGCGGAGGATATTATCTCGCTGTCGCTGAGCATTGCGGAAGCAAATGCAGCAGCTCCAAAGCGGAAAGCGCTGAATCTGTCGAAAGCCGACCGGGAATGGTTGGAGGCTGATCTAGGGGCGGCGGAACCGTATGACCCAGACGACCCGATTTTGAGCACGTTTGATGCTGACTTTGATGACGCTCGATTTCGTGCCACTATGGCTAAGCGGTTCTTGGAGCAGGATGATAGGGAGAAGGCGGAGTTTGCGCAGAGGCAGTAAGAAAACAAAGCGCATACATAAGTTGACAGAAGCACAGTGCAAACGCACTGTGCTTCTTGCTTTTCAGAGTTCAAGCTCATGCTTCTACGATGATAGCGACTCTTTTATCATTTGGTTTTGGTGGAAAGAAGAGCTTTTTATTCTAGTGTTTTTCTCCGTTGATCATCACTGTTTGTCCTAACTTAAGTTCGGTGGCAACTTCCACAACGAAAGCGGTTCCCCGCGAAGTGTGAAATATCTCTGTTGATTCCAGGCTGGTCATATGGAATACCTCTTTGGTATGTTGCTAGTTCGGTTATGTTCACGTGTTCGGTTATCTGGCAGGGTAATCGCTAGTGAATATGCGTTGGCTAGGGCAGATAAATTCACTTCCCCCATCTGTAGGGGGCGGGACGTTCTCTAAACAGAACTATACCATGCTGGATAACCTATTTCAATCCCCCCACAAGGGGTGGGACATCCGGCTGCTTGGCGACAGCGGAGCGCTGTATGAATTTCAATCCACCCACCTGCAAGGGGTGGGACACCATCGGCTACGGCCAGACCGGCAGGTATTACGATTTCAATCCACCCACCCGCAAGGGGTGGGACCAATCTGATCCTTTCGGCATATTTTTACAGCCACATTTCAATCCACCCACCCGCAAGGGGTGGGACTGTATCAGCTGGCAGTCGATATGCTGCGTGAAATTTCAATCCACCCACCCGCAAGGGGTGGGACTATTGACATACTTCGCATATCCTTCCGGCAGATAGATTTCAATCCACCCACCCGCAAGGGGTGGGACATGTCCTCCGGTCCTTAACTGTACTTGTATTATAATTTCAATCCACCCACCCGCAAGGGGTGGGACTCTGGCGGCTTAACCAAACCACCCGGAAATGGGAATTTCAATCCACCCACCCGCAAGGGGTGGGACTTGACCGTCACCTGCTCGACCACATCGCGGTAGCCATTTCAATCCACCCACCCGCAAGGGGTGGGACCTGGAGTTTAACCGTGCTTCCGTCCGAGCTCTGATTTCAATCCACCCACCCGCAAGGGGTGGGACTTCAGCTGGCTTTCTCGTCCTGGCGATCCACCATATTTCAATCCACCCACCCGCAAGGGGTGGGACTGCTGCGGCCGGGCGGGACGCTGATCTTCAAGTGATTTCAATCCACCCACCCGCAAGGGGTGGGACGCCGCCATCGCCAGCGGGTTCATTGGCTCCGTCCTATTTCAATCCACCCACCCGCAAGGGGTGGGACGCAAAACAAAGAGTGAGCAACTCAAAGACCTCCAATTTCAATCCACCCACCCGCAAGGGGTGGGACTCCGGTCGCTATGTGGTCGGCACCGATTTGCCGATTTCAATCCACCCACCCGCAAGGGGTGGGACAGCAAAAGTTCACAAAACGAACTTTGCATTCTATGCAAAAGCAACAAAATTGCGCTGGTTTCCAGCTCGCGTCCAACATTTTTCAGCTGCCATTTGTCAATTAATTGCTATTTAGCGTATTTTTTCGGTGCGATCCCATCAAAGTATTTCTGCTCACTCCACCTTCGCACCGCCAAGCTATTTAAACATTTTACAGCATATAGCCACATTTGGCAACAAAATCAAGAGTACACATGGCGCTTCTCAATTATGTCGTATCATTGATTTCCCATGTCAGCCCGTACAGGTATGCCATCATTAAAAATCTAAGGTCGATATCCACAAAAAAACGGTGTGACCATTCCGGTCACACCGTTCTCTCAGCTTACCATTTCGATTGCTTTTAGGGATTATCTTTCTGAGTTACTCCCACTCAATCGTCCCCGTAGGCTTCGGCGTCAGGTCGTACAGGACCCGGTTCACGCCGTCCACCTCGTGGGTGATGCGGTCGGTGATCTTCTGGAGGAGGGCGAAGGGCACGTCTTCGACGGTGGCGGTCATGGCGTCAACGGTGTTGACGGCACGGAGGATGACCGGCCAGGCGTCGGTGCGCTTGCCGTCCCGGACGCCGACGGATTTCAGGTCGGGGACGATGGTGAAATACTGCCAGACCTTACCGGCCAGACCAGCCTTCTGGAACTCTTCCCGCAGGATGGCGTCGGACTCCCGGACGGCTTCCAGGCGGTCACGGGTGATGGCGCCCAGGCAACGGACACCCAGGCCGGGGCCAGGGAAGGGCTGGCGGTAGACCATGCCGTCGGGCAGACCCAGAGCCTTGCCGCAGGCGCGGACTTCGTCCTTGAAGAGCATTTTGAGGGGTTCCACCAACTCAAAGCCCAGGTCTTCAGGCAGGCCGCCCACGTTGTGGTGCGCCTTGACGGCTTTGACGGTCTTGGTGCCGCTCTCGATGATGTCGGGATAGATGGTGCCCTGACCCAGGAAGGAGATGCCGTCCAGCTTCCGTGCCTCTTCCTCAAAGACGCGGATGAACTCAGCGCCGATGATCTTGCGCTTCTCTTCCGGGTGGGAGACGCCGGCCAGCTTGTCCAGGAACCGGTCGGCGGCATCCACGTAGATGAGGTTGGCGTCCATCTGGTTGCGGAACACCTCGATGACCTGTTCCGGCTCGCCCTTGCGGAGCAGGCCGTGGTTGACGTGGACGCAGGTGAGCTGCTTGCCGATGGCCTTGATGAGCAAGGCGGCCACCACGGAGGAGTCCACACCGCCGGACAGGGCCAGCAGGACCTTCTTATCCCCTACCTGGTTGCGGATGAGCTCCACCTGGTCGGCGATGAAGTTGTCCATATTCCAGTTTGCCTCTGCACCGCACAGGCCGAAGATGAAGTTGGACAGGGCTTCCTTCCGCTCCGCTTCGTCCAGAGGCCAGGGCGCATCGCCCTGGTGGTCTACCATCAGCACGGGCACGGGGGCGTTATAAATTTCCTTGGCCACGTCGATCACTTCCCCGTCCACGATGCGGTTGGGGCCGCCGTTGAGGATGATGCCCTTCACGTTGGGCAGAGCGTCCAGCTGAGCGCGGGTGATGTCATGGGGGTGGATTTCGCTGTACACGCCCAGGGCGCGGATCTCTCTGGCCAAGCGGGGATTTTCATTGCTGCCCAGGTCCAGGATCACGATCATATCTTGCTTCATAAACAGGGGGCCTCCGTATCAGTTGGTGAAGTTGTCAAAGTAGCCCTGCACCAGAATGACAGGGGTGCCCTTATCGCCGGAGCCGCTGGTCAGGTCGCACAGGGAGCCGATGAGGTCGGTCAGGCGGCGGGGAGTGGTGCCCTGAGAGGCCATGTCGCCCACCAGGTTGCTCTTCTTGCTCTTGATGCGTTCGGAAATGGCTTCCTTCAGGGCGTCACCGGACAGATCCTTGAAGTCGTTGTCTGCCAGGTATTTCAGTTTCAGTTCGTTGGGAGTGCCCTCCAGGCCAGCAGTATAGGCCACGCCCACGCAGGGGTCAGCCAGCTCCCAGATCTTGCCCACGGGATCCTTGAACGCGCCGTCGCCATAGACCATCACTTCCACATGAGCACCGGTCTTGGCCAGCACCTGTGCCTGGATGTCCTCCACCAGACCCTGGCAGGCACGGGGGAAGAGCTTGACGGTATCTTCATTGGACTTGTTGGAGCCCAGCAGGCCGTACTGCTCGTTGCAGCCGCTGCCATTGACGGGCTGGGTCATCAGGTCGTCCAGACCGTAGACGATCTCGGCGCCGGCAGCCTTCAGCAGGCGCTTGGTGCGGGCGCGGGTGTGGATGTCGCAGGCCAGCACCTTCTTGGTGTAGGGCAGGACGGCACGGGGGTCGTTGGCCAGGATGACTTCCACCTCTGCGCCGCAGTCCCGGATGAGGTCGCTGTAGTACTGGATGTAGTCCACGCCGGTGAAGGGATGCTTGTTCTCGCCAAACAGCTCGCGATACCGCTCCAGGGTCAGCACGTCGCTGTAGGGGTTGACGCCCGCCTCGTCCAGCTGATCCAGGGTCACCAGACCGTTGCCCACTTCGTCGCTGGGATAACTGAGCATGAGGACGATCTTGTCCGCACCCTTGGCGATGCCCCGCAGGCAGATGGCAAAGCGGTTGCGGGAGAGGATGGGCAGGATGACGCCGATGGCGCCGGTGCCGAACTTGGCACGCACGTCGGCGGCGATATCGTCTACCGAGGCGTAATTGCCCTGAGAGCGAGCCACGACAGACTCGGTGACAGAGATGACGTCCTTATCCCGCAGCTGGAAGCCCTCCTGTTCGGCCGCTTCCAACACACTGGTGACTACGATATTGGCCAGGTCGTCCCCCTGGCGGATGATCGGGCAGCGAATGCCCCGAGATACAGTACCAACTTTCCGTTCCATAAATAACGCTCCATTATAATCTGTTTTTTCGCCTTCTCAAAAAGCGCGATAGGAGTATTATATCATAGGAAATGCCTATCTTTCAATATTTCCGCCGGTTCCAGCAAAAAAATGGTTCCGTTTACTCTGCGATCCCCTCTTCCAGCAGCTCCCGCTCGACCTTTGCCTCATCCGGACCGTTCACCCGACGGAACAGCATCCGGAACAGCTTCCGTGCGATGGGCCCTACCAGGAACAGCTGCAGCGGCAGCGCCATGATGAAATTCCGGCAGTAGGTCATCAGGTAATCGGGCACGAACTGTGCTGTAAACCCGTACCCGTGGTAGACCCCCAAGATGCTGGCCAGGGCCACCTGGGAGACCACGGTAAAGGTCTGGATGGCGAAGATGATGGCGATGGGGCGGTCGGTGGGTTTGACCACTTGGAAGGCAAAGTGCTTGGCCACGCGGCTGGAGAGGAAGTAGGCGCAGAGGAAGATGAGGATGAACTCCACCCACATGGTCTTCAGGGCGGTCAGGAAGGTGACGTTGACGAAGGTGCCGCTGGCTAGGACGATGTTGTAGAGGGTCATGAGGTAGACCATCATCCAGGCGGTGATGGCGGTGAATACGATGGATTCTAACTTTGTTTTCGGCATAGTAAACTCCTCTTTTCTTGAAATTTTGCAAAAAAATAAATGCCCCTCCGCCGTCCGACATTGGCAGAGTGACATTTATTGTCTGATGTATTATGACGCAGGGTGCGCCTGCGTTTTTTTCTATGATACCCCATCGGAACCGGTTTGGCAAGGGGTCAGCCCTCCTGGATACGGCGCTCGATGATGTCATAGTGCCGGTCGATGGCCGCCTCGCACCGCTGACGGTCGTGGGTCAGGATGGACTCGAACATCTCCCGGTGGGCCTCCTTCAGCGCCGCCTTGACCTCCGGCTGCGCGTAGCGGATGACAAAGTCGATCCACTCCCGGTACACGTCGGTGATGGCGTTCATCAGCTCGAAGAACAGGTTGTTGTGGGACGCCTCCACCAGCAGGTAGTGGAACTTCCGGTCGTTCTCAATTTCCTCCTCGATGTCCGCCCCCTCCTGGTTCAGCAGCCGTTCCGCTTCCAGCTGCCACGCCGGGGACACCGGCTGGTCGGCGGCGAACTGGCAGATGCACTTCTCCAACGACCGGCGGACGGCGCAGATCTCCTTCTGACTGGTCCGGTTGAGCAGCAGCATCATCCGGATCATGCCGGACAGGCTGTTGGAGATGCTCCCGGTCAGGTAGTGCCCCGACCCCTGCTTGCTCTCGATCATCCCCATGTTCTCCATGGTGCGCAGCGCCTCTCGGGTAGAGTTGCGGCTGATGCCCAGTGCCTCCGCGATAGCCCGCTCGGTGGGCAGGCGGGAGCCAACCGTCAGCGTCCCCGCCCGGATCTGTTCGGACAGGTAGTCGATGGCCTTTTGGTATTCTCGGCGGTTTTCACTCATGATGACGCTCCTTCTATGCCTGCGGCGGGAATCTCTTTCCTTATTATACTAGGGGTTTTTGTTCTGTCAATCTGTGATGTACTCCACGATATATTCCACCGGCACCGACTCGGTACACCAGACATCGTTCTCGGTCTTTCCGAACACAAATCCAGCGTCACCCATCTTTTGGGCGTCAATCTTCAGCACCACCGGCGTCCGGTGCCAGCGGACTGCCGACTGCCACGCCTTCTCCGGGTCGGCTTGGAGATGGACTGCGTGCCGGCTCATCTTGCTGATGGCTCCGCTCTTCCTGATTTTTTCAACAGCGTCCGTCGTCGTGCCATGATACAAAAATTCCGGCGGGGCAAGATACTCCAACTCCGGCTCCACCCACGGGATGGAATGCCCCTGGCACGCCTTGATCTTGGAATGGTCCCCGTTGAACCGGTAGCGTCCCTTGCTGTCCTGGGCTACGATGTCCTCCAGCTTTTCCAAATCCAACTGATACTTTCCCGCTTCGTTGACCCCTTGAATCAACTCCTCCACCGAGACCCAACCGTGCTTGTCCATCGCCAAATGGATGGTCTCCGGTCTGTGGCGCAACAGGAAACTGAGGTATACCGAGATATTTTTCTTAGCCATAAGCTCACCTCCCTTTTCTTTGATTATAGTCGATAAAAAAGGCGGGGGCAATCCCCCGCCTTTCGTTCATGACACCGCATCCAGCATATTTTCCACGAAGATACCGTACCCCCGGGTGGGGTCGTTGAGCAGCACGTGGGTCACTGCACCCACCAGCTTGCCGTCCTGCAAGATAGGCGAGCCGCTCATGCCCTGTACAATGCCGCCGGTCTGCTCCAGCAGTCGCTTGTCGTTGACCTGGAGGAGCAGATTCCGGGTGTGGTCGCCCAGCTCCGGATAAATCCGCAAAATTTCCACAGAATACTCTTCCACCTGTTCCCCATCCACGTTGCAGCGGATGACTGCCGCGCCCGTCCGGACGGCGCTCCGCTTGGCCACGGGAACTGCTTCCCCAGGGAAGACCTCGGGCTGGGCAGAACCCAAAACGCCGCAGTCGCTGTTGGCATACAGGGTGCCAATGTCGTGGGTCAGGTCGAAGGTGCCGTGGAGCTGACCAGGCTGGGATTTTTGCCCTTTGATGACCGCGGACACCGACGAGGACATGATGCCGCCGGAGCGGATGGGCACCAGCAGGCCGGTGTCGATGTCGTTGATGCCGTGACCCAGGGCGGCAAAGACCTGCTTCTCCGGGTCATAGTAGGTCACCGTGCCGATGCCCGCCATAGAGTCCCGGAGCCACGCACCCAGCTTATAGCTGCCGTCCGCCATGCAGGGCACCGCCTCCGCCGTCACCTCCATCTGACGCCCGTCCCGCAGCGCCTGGATGGCCATGGCGTGGCCGCCGTTCTTGCGCACCGCTTTGGCCACCTCGTCAATGGAGTTCACCGGCTGGTTTTCAATTTCGGTGATGATGTCCCCCTCTTGCAGACCGCACTGCTTGGCCGGCCACACGCTCCCCTCTGTGGTCTGGATTTCAGACAGCGCCACCACCATGACGCCTTTGGAAAAGAGCTTGATGCCTACCGTCCGTCCCACTGGGATCAGGGTCTTCTCCGCCCCATTATCGCCAGCACAGGACACCGCCGGTTGGTCAAGGATACTCCGGGCGCAGGCGGCCTGGGTCACCAGCCCCACGGTGAGCACCGCTGCGCAGACAAAAAATAACAGCCAATTCCATACTCGCTTTCCCTCTTTCATATCAAATTCCCCCGCTTCACTTCTCCTGCGCGTTGCGCGCAAGGTTAATATGACCGATGGGGACAAAAAAAAGCGTCCGCCTCGCTGCCAATGTTCGGCGGCTTTGGCTGTCCAATCTTGCCCAGTGCTGTGGGGCAGTCGATTGGATTTTATGTCTGAAAAATAGCGGCGTTTTTTACATTTTTATGCGACACCATATTAACCTTTCGTCTTGGATTGCCCCCGGAGGATCTCCTTTGCCGTATCTGATTCCGCCCGAAGTAGCACGACCTTCCGATTCATCACCGATGCCGGCTCTTCATACGCCAACCCAGTGATATGCCAGGGGTCGTGACAGCCAAGCCCAATGGTGGTCATCCAGTTCTCCGGCACCTGCAATTCCTGCAGCGTCTTCTTCACAGTCAGGGCACGCTGCTTGCTCAGCTCCAGCCCCTGAGGTGTCTCTGTATCCCCTGCGATGGTCCCGCAGATCAGGATCTGGACACGGTTGTCTCGCACATATTCCGCGATAGGCTGAAGGATTTTCACAACCTGTTCCGGATGCAGATAGGTGGCTTCGTCTTCGACGAAGCCAACCTGGTTTTCTGGGAGCACATAGGTAGTCTTGAGCAGATCCTTGCTGCTGTCCTCATTTACGATGGGTACATCATCCGGAAGCTCGACCGGTGTAACGTTGGGGTAATCCGCGCTGCCATCTACCTTTTGGGGAGCGCTCTTGTCCAGTTCAAACTTGCCGTTGCCCGCCTCCACGATTGCTTGCCAGATGGCTTTCAACCTGTTAAGCTGGGCGTCAGAGAGTTCCTCCTGGGGCGCTGCCACGTCACCCATATTTTGCCAGTATACAGTCATACCAGAGAAGTCCGGCAGCGCTTCCCGCTCCTTCAGCATCTTGACCAAATCCTCCGGCTGAGCCGAAATCAGATTATTCCGAAAGCTGAACACCCCCGACGTGCTCAGCCCTGTGCCCAGCACGACGATGGTCTTCGAGTCGTACCTCTTCAGAGAGGACAGGGTGCGAACCGCCAGCTGGAGTGCCTTCAAGTAGTCTGTCTCATCCTGCTCCGCCACTACCGTATGCAGTGTCTCCTGGAATTTTTCGGTCTTCTTGCGTGCGTCCATATCCAGGCGGGTTTTGGCAGCGCTTTTGAACCGCTCTTCGATATTGTAGTCTTTCTCAAACACCACCTCGGGAGCGCCATCTACTCGGATGACGCTAATATACCCATAATTCCGAATGGTGGAATAGACGTTGTCCTCCACCAACTGGCTTTCGTAGTTCAATCCCTTGCTACAGGCCGTATTGCCAACCACATAACAGACGGCAGCCTTCTCTTCCGTAGGGGCCGCTTCTTCTGAGCCATTGGGGCTGCCACCGCAGGCAGTGAGCGCGAGCATCAGCGCCAGAGCGCTAACGATACACAGGATTTTTCTCATGTCATTCCTCCTTACTTATTCCCCAGAATTTTGGGACATGCTAGTCGTCATATTCTCAAAGGCCGCCATCTCCTCATCCAATTGCTGGAGGAGTGTGATGCATGCCTGCTTGGAGAGGGCGTTGTTTGAGGTAGGATCCCCCAAGTGCTCCTTGAGGCGCTGACGCACCCAGTCGCAGTAGTACAGGACTTTCGCCCGATAAAGGCGCTTCATATTTTCCATCTGTTCCCGGTCATCCTCCATCAGCCGGTCTTCCAACTGCTCCTCGGCCTCGTACTCGCTCATCATCGCTTCCAGACGACGGATCTCATCCAGTTTCACGGTCATCGCCTTTGCCAGCCGGCGCTGGCGGGTCTTGAGTGGATGGCAACACTGGTAGGAACTGTAAAACGACCCAGCGGACGTGATCACCGGTCCAATAATACCGAACACTTCCATCGCCAAAGCCATGCTCTTCTCCCCGTCGTCCGGGATGGTAAGATCTACCGTGATAATCCGGAGGACAATATTCAAAATCACCCCCAGCAGACAAACGCCCACGCCCAGCCAGATCATGAAACTCTTTTTCTCCATATTGCAGCGCAGCTTTTTAAGATGGATCCCCAAATAAATGGGAATCACATCAAAAGCGAACAGCATAGCGCCCGTCTGAATGATCTGGAGCGTGTCACTGTCATAGGAAATTTTCTGGAAAAATCCGTAAAAGACCGACAGATCAATGATTGCGCAGAAGAGCATAATGAGGTACGGGATGACAGGGTTATCCATCGGGTCATCCGCTTTGAAGCGAACATTATTATGGTCATTCAGCCTTTCATAGCGAAATTCGCCCATCTTGTCGAACTTCAGAAAGCTATCTTTTTTCATTCGTGCACCTTCCCAATCTTTTCCATCATTGCACAAACGTTTTCATAGTCTGCCTGCAACTCATCGTACTCCCTTTCTCTCGCCGCCTTCAGTCTGGCGATGTCCGCATAGTCCGCCTTCCGGCGAGCGATGATCCTGTGGAGCGTATCTACGTGAGCATTCCTCTGCACCTGAAGGACCGGGATCGCCTCCCTGGCTGCAGAGAAGATCAAGGCGTCCAAGAGATTGGCATTGGCGGAATCTACCTCTCCTGCAAAGAGCTGCTGAAGGTGCTTCTCCAGCAAAGGCAGCATCTCCTCCTCCCTCAATTTGGGATAGATCTGATATGCGACAGCACGGCAGTCCTCCACGCCCATGATGGTCGTCCGCAAACGAAAATCATACATCGGCACCCGGGTGTCATCGACGGCCCTGAAGAGGGCCTTCTTCCTGCGCTTCTTGTTGAACATTCAGTCCGTCACCTCCGTCTTTTTATCCCCATGCAGACTACGACGAAATGCATCCATCTTCGCGCGGACAGCTGCATGATGCTGAAGGTAAATTTCTTCACCAATATTGTGGAACGTTACAGCAGGCGGAGCGGCCGGCAGCTGGTTGCGCTTAGGGTGCCTCCACACCACATAATTCCAGTAGATAGAGATCTGCTGCCCCAGATGCTTCTGCACCCGTTCACACATCAAAGCAGTAGTGTGCTCCGCCTCGGTCACTTCGCTGTACTGGGCAATGAACCGCTCCATTGCCTCTGCCAGCTTGTCTTCCAGGCTGGCTACAGCCCTACGATAAGGTACGAGCCGCTTCTGCTGCTCCCGTCTGCGACGCTGCGCCACTTCGCTCTCCGTAATCTCCTCTTCGCCATAGTGGCGGGTGCGATCCGGTTCCTGATGCAGCGCTGCTTGGAGGCGCTCGTTTGCAGTGCTCAGCCTGAGCTTATCCTGGGTGATGACATCCATCAGATTGGAGAGCGCTGCGAACGTTTCTTCGTGCTCCAGCTGGAGATCCCCCCACACACGGGCATTGAACTCTGCGTAAGCATAAGCCGTCTTGGCCATATGAGGGGAAAGGTAACCGGCATCTGCCTCTGCCCTGGGGAGACCACGGGCACCATCGATACTACCAATGATCGCCATTTTCAGCCAGACCACAAAACGTACCCCCTTCGGCCGGCCTCTACACATTTTTTTCCTTCTTCTTTTTTTGAACTTCTTCATGTGCCATTCCTTCCGTATCTTATAAATACCGCATGGACTGAACTTTCATCTAGAATTATACCACGCACCCCCGGGGGGTTGTCTAACTACTGCCAGTTTACATTTCAAATCCTTTAACATCCTTTTCTTCCATTTACTTCTTCGTTTGGAAAAAAGCACACCCCATCACAGTCCTGTGATGGGGTGTGCCCTCTATACTATTTATCCTCAACACTGCCACTGATACCGTTTTAGATCCACGTGGCCCTCATCCTTACACGCCACGCCCTCCTCCGCCAGCAGCGCCGCCTGCTCCGGCCAACCTGGTGCCAGCCGTCCGGCGTGGTTGACCACCCGGTGACAGGGGAACTGCCCGTACTGCTGGGCGTGGGACAAGACCCGCGCCACCAGGCGGGCGTTCTTCTCCCGTCCCATGAGCCGGGCGATCTGGCCGTAGGTAGCCACGGTGCCGACTGGTATCTCCTCCACGATGGACAGGACGGCGTAGGCGAAGGCGTCGTCTAACACGGCTTTCATGGTCTGTCCCCTCCTTTTTCTGTGCTTTTGTCTATCATACCTCCGTTTCCGTCCCTTGTACAGGCAGTTTTCCGTTGGCTTTTCCCTTAGGGTATGCTATAAATAAAGTATTCACGAATCTTTCATGATTTTTTTAAATTCTCTTATGACTCTTTTTATCAGCACAGGTTATACTGGTAACAATCCCAAACGTAAGGAGATCCACGTCATGTCTCAGAAAGACAGAAAAAAATGGTTGGCCGCGCTGGCCATCGTCCTGGTGCTGGTCGTCCTCTGCATCGCCCTTTGGCAGACAGGGCTGCTGGACAGACTGAAGAACGTGGAGCAGCTGCAAGCCTACTTAGCCTCTCACACCCCCTGGTCTCAGCTCATCTTCTTCGGTCTCCAGCTGTGCAGCGTCATCATCGCCCCCATCCCCAGCAACATCATCGCCGCCGCAGGCGGCGCCGCCTTTGGGGTCTGGCCGGGGTTCCCCATCACGCTGTTGGCTGTCGTCCTCGGCTCCTGCACCACCTTTACGTTGGCGCGGACGCTGGGCAAGAATTTCGCTGACCGGGTCATCCGCCAAAAACTCTCCCCCAAGTATCTGGACCTGCTGGAGCGGAAGCGGGACACCTTCCTGGCGCTGACCTTCTTCTTCCCCCTCTTCCCCGACGACCTGCTGTGCATCATGGCTGGTCTCACGGACATCTCCTTCCGGCGCTTCTTCATCATCGCCCTGCTCACCCGACCCTGGGGTCTGCTGGTGGCCAGCATTTTTGGCAGCTCCCTCTTCTCCTTCTCCCCCAAGGCCATCCCGCTGCTGATCATCGGCGCGGCGCTGTTCATCGTGGGGATGATCTACGGGGATCGTATCGAGCAGCTCATCTTAAATTACATTGCGAAACGAAAAAATTCCTAACTTTTCATTTGCACATTGACAGATGCCGGTGCATATGATAAAGTAGTGAAAACTTTATCCGTTCAAGTTCTTCGGAACCGGGCCGCAAGGCAGCAGATTCACATCTGTGGGACACACTCTGTCCCACAGATTTTTTTATTCTCACGGAACAAAAAAGGAGGTCTTCTCTATGACTACCCCCCGCGCCCAGAGCAGCCACGGCAATCTGGCCATGCAAGTCTCCCGCAACACCATCATCGGCAACTTCGTCCTCACCGCCTTCAAGCTGGCCGCCGGTATTTTGGCCCACTCCAGCGCCATGGTCTCCGACGCCATCCACTCCGCCTCGGACGTGTTCTCCACCCTCATCGTCATGGTGGGTATCCGCATCTCCGGCAAGAAGGCGGACGGCAACCACCGGTACGGCCACGAACGGCTGGAGGCTGTGGCCGCCATCCTGCTGGCGGTGGTGCTGGCCGCTACCGGTGTGTTCATCGGCTACTCCGGCGTCCGCAGCATCCTGGCAGCCAACTACGGCGGCTTGCAAGTGCCCGGTGTACTGGCTCTCATCGCCGCCATTGTGTCCATTGTGGTCAAGGAGGGGATGTTCTGGTACACCCGCCAGGCTGCCGATAAAATCCACTCCGCCGCCCTCATGGCGGACGCCTGGCATCACCGTTCCGATGCGCTGTCCTCCGTCGGCTCCCTGGTGGGTATCGCTGGGGCACAGCTGGGACTGCCCATTTTGGATCCCATCGCCAGCTTGGTCATCTGCCTGTTCATCCTGAAGGCTTCCTATGACATCTTCATGAGCGCCGTCCGGCAGCTGGTGGATCAATCCGCCGACCCGGAGGTAGAATCCGCCATGGCAAAAACCATCCGGTCACAGGAGGGCGTGCTGCGGCTGGATCTGCTGCGCACCCGCCAGTTTGGCAGTCGGCTGTATGTAGACGTAGAGATCGCCGCCGATGGCAATCAGACCCTGTTCGCCGCCCACGCCATCGCCGAACAGGTTCACAACCAGATCGAGGCGCAATTCCCCACAGTCAAACATTGCATGGTACACGTCAATCCCATCGCCAAGGCTTGAACCAAGTCGAAGCGGTCAGGTTC
>CAKTHW010000003.1 GCA_934565425.1 uncultured Oscillospiraceae bacterium | reverse complement strand
GCTCATCCATTTCTCCGGCGGCGGCGCGCTGAACACCATCCCCACTACCGCGTCCGCCATCATGACCATCAAAGACCCCAATCTTTTTGTGCACTGGCGGGCACTGGCACAGTCGCTGGGCGGCCAAATGGACTTTTCCCCTTCTGACGTTCCTTCCTACATCTGGTCGCCTATCGACTATCAGGCAACCATGGATTTTTTGCTCTCTCTGCCCAACGGCATCACCGCGCGCCTGCCCAATTATCCGATGATCCCCGCCTGTTCCGGCAACGTGGGACGGGTGGACTGCACGGACAACCGGCTGACCTACCACCTGCTCCTGCGGGGCACACCGGAACAGGCATTGGAACGTGCCGCCCGCGGCTGTGCGCTGCTGGCTGACCGATGCGGCTTTGACCCGGCAGGCGAAGCCAGCTACCCAACCTGGGAGGAAGACCCGGACAACCCTCTGGCGCAGCGGATGTCCCAGCTGTGGCAGGTGAGAAATGGCACCCCCATGGAGATCGACCCCACCCACGCCGGGTCGGAGCTGTCCGTTTTGACTCAGCTGCATCCGGAGCTGACGGCAGTGGAGACCGGCGTCACCATCGAGTATCCCTACTCCACTCAAGAGCGCATTGACCTGGCCAGCCTCCCCGTCTATGTTCAGCTGTTACAGGATACGTTGGAAGATATCGCCCAAAAGGGCTGAGAGAGAAAGGACAACACATGAAACTGATTTCCTGGAATGTGAATGGCCTGCGCGCCTGTTTGAAAAAAGGGTTTGAAGATGCGTTCTACTTTTTGGACGCCGACCTATTCTGCCTACAGGAGACCAAGCTCCAGGCCGGACAGGTGGAGTTGGATCTCCCCGGCTATCATCAGTACTGGAACTACGCCGAACGGAAAGGCTACTCCGGCACTGCGGTCTTCTCCAAACGGGAACCCTTGTCCGTCCGGTACGGCCTGGGGATTCCGGAGCACGACACAGAGGGACGGCTCATCACCCTGGAATTTGACACGTTCTATTTCGTCTGCTGCTACACCCCCAACGCCCAGAACGAGCTGAAGCGCATCGACTACCGGATGACCTGGGAGGAGGACTTGCAGGCGTATCTGCAAGCGCTGGACAAGGAGAAGCCTGTGGTGTACGCTGGAGACCTGAATGTGGCACACACGGAGATCGACCTGAAAAACCCCAAGAGCAACCGTGGCAACCCTGGCTTTTCCGACCAGGAGCGGGAAAAGATGACTCAGCTGCTGTCCTCCGGTTTCACGGACACCTTCCGCCACCTCTACCCTGACCGCACCGGCGCTTATTCCTGGTGGAGCTACCGGTTCAACGCCCGGAAGAACAATGCCGGCTGGCGTATCGACTATTTCATCGTCTCGGACCGCCTGGCGCCCCGCATCACCGGTGCGGACATTTACCCGGAGATCTTGGGCAGCGACCACTGTCCGGTGGGCTTGACCCTGGATCTGTAATATGAGAAAAAACGCCGTGTTTGTTTCACACAAACACGGCGTTTTTCTACGCTGCTTTAATAGGGCAGCGAATAAGCCCACAAATTTTCCATCTGACCCATCAGCCGCTCCAAATCCCAGCTCTTCTTGCTGTTCTTCGGGCTGTTGGGGTCATTGACCGCAATGGAACCGTCGTCATTGACCCGGAGCAGGACGATATAGTGCCCGCTGTCTGTAAAGTCACCTGGCCCCATGGTGCAGATGACCGGGTGCCCCTCATTGAGCTGATCGATGATGAGCTGTGCGGTCAACGGGATCTCCCGCACACTCAACCCCAGCTGGACAGCGCCTTGAGACATCAGCGTCCAGGATGTGCCCACCCCTTCGCTGTAGTAGCCCTGTTCCTCAGAAAAGTGCGCCATCTCCAATGGGCTTTTGTCCGTCTGACCCGTCAAGCCACAGTACACCATGGACAGACAGGTGGGACCGCAACCGGTGATAGCCAGCATATCACTGCCATACTCCTGGTAACCCCAACGCTCGTCCCACTGGAGGAAGAGGGGGATGGTGCCCTGGGTCACTTCGCCGGACAGGTCGATCTCATGCTGCTTGTTCCCCTCCTTGGGGTAGTCATAGACAAAGTCCACCGTCTCCGGATTGCGCTCTAACAGATCCCGCAGAGACTGCGGGTATTCTTTTTTATGGGCGGCGATATACGCTTCTCTGGTGACCTCCGGATTCTCCTGCTGTCCTGACTGTGCCGCCGGTTTCGCGGGGTCGTTGGCCACTTGCCGATTCCGGCTCCTCTGCCGACAGCTGGCCACAACACCCAGAACACAGCCGATGACGATCAGCAACAGCACCACCTGACGCGCTGGAGATCTTCTCCGTCGTCTGCGCCGTCTGGTCTGCTTGGGGTATTGTCGCTGCCCGGAGGAAGCGCGCCTGTTTCTTTGCTGCTCCATGCTACTGCTCACTCTCTTAGTTTTACAGGTTCCCTTTGGGACAGGTTATATTATACCAGATTTTCTATCACGAATCATCGCAAATTCTTAAAGATTTCATGGTAGAATCTTATGATTTCATAAATCTTTTTAAAAAATCGCCATCAAAACGGCAACATCCCCATCCGAACCACCAAAGCCCCGATCAGCAGCAGCCACAGCAGCAAGGCCACTGGAACACCCAGGCGGAACTTGGTTTTGCGTGTTTTGTGGTGAAACACCCGCATCCCCAACAGCGCTCCCACACCACCGCCGACAAAGGCCAGCGCCAACAGGGTGTGTTCCGGGATCCGCCACTGGTTCTGTCTCGCCTTCCGCTTGTCCCATCCGTAGGTGAAAAACGTCACCAGGTTGAGCGCCAGCAGGTAGACGCCAAGCGCCCATGCAATGTTGTGTTCCATGGTCACCTCTCCAACTTCTTTCGATACAACGGGGTATAGCGCATCCCTTTTGGCGTCTGTTCGGACAGCATCAGGACAAATTCCGACACCTGCACCGCCGGCGGCAGCGGTTCCGGGAACACGCTCTCCCCATGGTCACGCAGGCGGCGTGCCAGGGTCAGATGCGGTCGGTAGGGTCGGGATTCCAGCGGTAACCCTTGCGCTCTCAACGCACCATGCAGCTGCTTTTGCAGTTCCATCAGCGCTCCGTTGGGGCGGATGCCCAGCCAGAAAATATCCCCTTCCCGGCGGCGGAACCGTCCGGACGGTGCAAATTCCAGGGAAAAGGGCGCCGCCTGTACCTGCTCCATGGCGGTGATGACCGGTTCAGGGCTGTCCAGCTCTCCTAGAAATTCCAGCGTCAAGTGAAGATTCTCCCGCCGAGACCAGCTGGCACGCACCCCCTGCTTCCGCAAGGCACGCATCCCCGCCTCCAGACCGTCCTTCACCGGTTCCGGAAAGGCAATGGCAACAAAGAGCCGCATCTCAGCCCTCTTCCTTCCACTTCCGATACTGCTCCTGCATCTCCTTGCACTTGCCGCAACTCATGTTGCCCTCCGGACATTTCCCGTCCGCCACACAGCTGGGACCAGCACCGGCAAACAGGTTGGGGGCGACCGCATAGACCAGCTTGAACATCTCCTCCGCCAGCCGACGGATCTCCCACTGGGCACGGTTGCAGCAGCGCAGGTTGAAGAAGTGGTTCAGGCTGCGGGCGTTCATGGTGACCACCATTTTGGTCTCGCAGGCGTTGGGCAGGACAAAACGAGCGTCCTCGTTGGCCAGCTTCTCCGCCTTCTGTTTGGCCGCCTTTTCCGACAGCCCCTGTGCCATCAGCTCCGCCTGATGCTTCCGCTGAAGGGCGCCGGCGATCTTTAAGTATTCCTGCGCCTGCTGTTCCATGGCCTCCAAAAACAGCTTCTTGGCCTCCGGTTCTGCCTCCACTTCCGGCGGGATGACATAATGAAAATCATCCAACCGCACATAGCGCTGACTCTGGACGGAGTAGGACGCCAGACGATGTCGGGTGATCTGCGCCAGCAGCGCGCGGGACACCCCTTCGATGCCGAAGGTGAAGGATGCGTGCTCGACGGGGCTGGCATGGCCTAAGTCGCTGAGCATCCGCAAAAAGCTGGCACTTTTCTCCGGCGTCAGGCCATCCAGCAGGTTGGTCACCCCCACTTTGGAGTAGCACAGCTTGGCAGCAGCAGCAACCACTCGCTCCGGTTCGGGTGTATGGGCAATCAGGGTCACGTGTAACACGATGAACGCCTCCTTTGACTCGTTATTCTCTCTAGTATACCAGTTCAGCAGAAAAAAAAATAGAGTTCTTCCTCTTGCATCAAAAAAATACTCTCCCTTCCGGGAGAGTAAGCAGCTTATTCCGGTCTTTGTTCTTTCCAGTCTTCACCATAGTAACAGCGCAAATACAATTTTCGCACCTCATCTATCCCAGGAACCACCGGGCTGTAGGTCATCCACGTATGGCTCCAGGCCACCTCTGTCATCCGGTCGAGGGTATCCAAAAAGTACGCCTCCTCCACCCCATACGCCTGAATGGTCGGGTAGATCTCCACCTTGTCCCGCAGTTGCCGCACAGCGCGCAACAACTGTGCAAAAGATTCTCCATCTTGCCCTTCCCCAAGGCCGCAAAAGGCAGCCAACTTTCCATAACGCTCCTTAAGGCTGCGGTAAGGACGATTAAAAAACTGGTTCATTTGAATCGCTTCATTTTGCACCTGATAAGCCATCACCTCTGGCAGCAGAATCCCACAGGCCACCCCATGCGGCAAGTGGTGCCATGCACTGAGAGCACAGGCCATGCCGTAAACCAACCCCGGAAATGTGTTCGCTGCCGCCATACCCGCCAGCGCAGATGCGTCCGCCAACTTTCGCCGCGCCACCTCATCCTCTTCCAATCCGTCATAAGCACGCGGCAGGTAATCCAGCACATTTTTACAGGAAAACAACGCAAATCCATCCGTATCGTCCGCAGCACATAACGATAGATAGCTTTCTAACGCCCGCGTCAACGTACTCATCCCGCCTTCCCGCGTCAGTCCTTTGGGCAGCTGCTTCATGTGCTTTGCATCAACGATTGCCGCCGTGGGCAACAATTCTGGATGATAAATCGTCCACGGAATTCCTGTTTTTTCGTCGGTCACCACAGCATAAGGGGTACACTCCGCACCAGTTCCCGCAGTTGTCGGAATCATAAAAAGTGCTATTTTTTTGTCACTTTCTTCCGCCGCTAGAGCACGCTTTTTATCATCCAAAAAGATGAGTCTCAGTCCTTCCCAAGACACTTCCGGGTGCTCCCAGCGATACCGCATCAACTTCGCCGCATCCAATACAGTGCCACCACCCATGCCGATCATCACATCCGGTTGGAACCGTTCCAATGCCGCAACCCCTTTTTCAATCTGTTCCACCGTCAGGTTCGGCGCAAGGTCGCAATAGACTGTATACATAACCCCCATCCGTTCCAGCTGCTTCAACACTGGGACGACATTCCCGTTTTGATGCAAATAGTGATCCGTAAGAAAAAAGACCCGTTCATAGTGGTATTTTTCCCGCAACTCCAATAGCGCTGCCCCAGTGCAACCCGCTTCATGATAAACCACCTGAGGTAGTCGCAGCGACAACGCCCTTTCTTGCCGGAACGCCACCGTCTTGACATTCAGCAAATGTCGCGGCTCTAGATTCCCCGCCAAACCACTGCCGCCCCAGGTGCCACAACCCAAGGTCAACGCAGGTGGCAGCCCGTTACAAATCCCGCCGACGGCCCCCTGTGCTGTGGGGCTGTTGACCAGCAAACGGCAGGCTTTCATCCGCTCCCGCCAAAGCGCGATCTCTTTTTCCGCCTTCGGGTCAATATAGAGTCCCGCCGTGTGACCCTCGCCCCCCAGCTGAAGCAGTTGTTCCGCCATATCCAGTGCCTGAAAAAAAGAAGCCGCCTGATATAACGTCAAAACAGGACATAGTTTTTCCAGCGCAAACGGTTCTTCCTCCGAAATTTCCGACGCCTGCACAATCAACAACTTGGTCGCCGGTGGAACATCAATTCCCGCCAATTGCGCAATAAAGGTGGCTTTTTTGCCCATTATTCTTTCCTTTTCCGTCGTAAACGACCCTCGAAGGACTTCACATTCCTGTGGATTTAGGACGTGTCCCCCCCATTGTTCAAACACACTTTTGACCCGCTCCAACGTCTCATTACCTACAGCAATGACCGCTTGCTCCGACGAACAAAGCAATCCAGCATCAAATGTTTTCGACTGAATAATGGCTCGAATCGCATCCTGAATACCAGCACTTTCATGGATAATGACCGGACAGTTTCCACCGCCCGCCCCAATGGCTGGCCGGCCGGAGGCATACGCAGCCCGCACCATATCCGCACCGCCAGTGGCCAAAACCAAATCAACTGACTGCATCAATCTTTGGATCAACTCCACCGTAGGCACCGCAAGGCAATCAATCACCCCCTGCGGTGCTCCTGCCCGATAGGCAGCCTCTGCACAACATTCCACCGCTGCGCAGGTGCAGTCTTTGGCCCTCGGATGCGGGCTGACCAAAATTGCATTTCTGGTTTTCATGCAAAGCAGAACTTTGAAGATAGCCGATGAAGTCGGATTAGTCACCGGAAGAATGGCACCCACAAGCCCCACCGGTGCCGCAATCTGTTGAATCGCCAACTCCTCGTCGGTTTCAATCACGCCACAGGTCTTAATATTCCGATACTGATGGCATACAAATTCCGCCGCAAAGTAGTTTTTAAGGATTTTATCCTCTAAAATCCCCATTTGTGTCTCCTGCACGGCCATTTTTGCCAGTGAAACACGCTCTTGAATGGCCGCCGTTGCCACGGCGCAGCAGATTTTATCCACTTGTTCTTGTGAATAAGTCGAGAAAATTTGCTGTGCTTTTCGCATCTCCGCTATTTTTGCCGTCAACACTTCCACAGTCGTGATATTCACCATCTTATTACGCCTCCCGAAGCCATCCGATTTGGATTAGTTTGGCCTATAAACCATGCCACCTATTCACCTAGGAAACGCAAAAAAGAGACTGTCGCAGAGCGACAGTCTCTTCGATCATCTTACACAATACGCTATGCGTTTGCCTTCAACTCGAAAATCGAATTACAGCTTAGCCAGCTTATCGTATTCAGCGACCAGAGCCTTAGCGTCAGCCAGACCGCAATGTGCAGCCAGCTCATCAGCAGCAGCCTTGTCAGCCTTCACCAGGTCTTCGACCTTTGCAGCAGCGTCCATGGGATCAGCCATGCCAGTAGTGCAAGCATAGGAGATACCAGCGATGGTAACAGCGTTGGCGATTGCGTCATAGGCATCGGGAGCCTTTTCGCCGCCAGCCATAGCTGCCTTCAGGTTCTTGATGACCAGGTTAGTAGCGTCGATAGCAAAGCCACGAGCATACTCGATCTTAGCAGGTGCTACGTATGCAGCGATAGCGGTCTTCAGAGCCAGCAGGCCATCTGCCTTGATGTCAGCGGAAACCTGATAGTCACCCAGCTGAGGATCGATAACAGCCATCAGAGGCAGCAGGTCATAGTTCTTCAGCTGCAGCTTCTTGCCGCCGTCCAGGATGGAAGCGTAGGGAGCGCAAGCGCTGCCAGTGCCGCCAGCGGTGGGGATCAGGACCAGCTTAGCCTTGGTGCCGAGCTTGGGGAATGCTGCGCCGCCAGCCAGTGCAGCCAGGTCAGCTTCAGGATTCTCATACAGCAGCCACATAATCTTTGCAGCGTTCAGGGCAGCTTCATCACCAATACCAACGATGAGGTCGGGTTCGAACTCATGCATCTTGGGCAGGCCAGCCTTCACGTTGTCAACGGTCAGTTCCTTGTCCAGGGTGAAGTATTCACAAGTGCCCAGGCCAGACTTTTCCAGCAGGCTGGATGCTTCGTGCAGAACGCCCTTGTTGAACAGATCGGGAGAAGTGATAATGTATGCGCCATTCAGGTTATAGACTTCCTTCATCTCGCGCAGAGCGACAGGAAGACAACCTCTTTTGAAGTAAAGTTTAGGGGGAATTCTCAGTAAATTCATATATGCCTCCTTGTCTGGATAAAGTAATTTGTGCGAGCCGATACCGCAAAGGTCTCGGCTCGCACCTTAATTACGATATGTTATCGGCTTCTTTTAATGTTTAAGAGAAGTGATAAGCATACTCTTAATTTAGCTCACTTTCGCAAGTTCGATAAGAGATGTATGATACCGTTCTCTCGCGATTACATGAAACCGCCCAGCAGAGCAGGATCGGAGCAAGCGATAGGAGTATCGGCATGACGTTCCAGAGGCACATTGACGGTGATCTTCTGGCCAGCATACAGCTTTTCGAAGGTCTTGTCGCCATAGTATGCGCGCAGGTAGCATTCCTTCAGTTCTTCGAAGGAAGGATAGACGGGGTTGCAGCCGGTGCAAGCATCGTGGAATGCCCATTCAGCCATGTTGTCAACGACATCCAGGAATGCCTTTTCGTCAACGCCCCAATCCTGAATGGTCTCAGGAATGTCAACAGCCTTCTTCAGATCTTCAGCAGCCTTGATCCAGTTTGCGAAGGTC
Source organism: uncultured Oscillospiraceae bacterium (assembly GCA_934565425.1). GTDB lineage: Bacteria > Bacillota > Clostridia > Oscillospirales > Oscillospiraceae > Onthomonas. The sequence goes on along the minus strand of CAKTHW010000003.1, from coordinate 38,823 downwards.
TCATCGTCGTCCTTGCCCTTGAAGCCGCAGTACTCAGCCAGTTCGACATAGCGTTCGAATGCCTGGGGATACTTGTACTGAGAGAAGGTACCCATCTTGGTGGGCTTGCGGTTAGCATTGAACTTGCAGACGGTGGTGAACATCAGAGCGTTTGCAGTACCATGAGGAATGTGGAACCAGCCGCCGACCTTGTGGGACAGGGAGTGGTTGATACCCAGCATAGCGTTTGCGAATGCGATACCAGCGATTGCGGAAGCATCGGCCATCTTCTGACGTGCTTCGGGATCGGGCTTAGCATCTGCGAATGCGCTTCTGTAAGCTCTGGGCAGCCAATCAAATACCATCTTGGTAGCGGTCTTTGCGAAACCATTGGTGTAATCGGTTGCGAACAGGGAGACATAAGCTTCGACAGCGTGGGTCAGCACGTCATAGCCGGAAGCCTGAGTAGCCTTGGGAGGCAGACCCATCATGTTGTCAGCATCGATGACAGCCATTTCGGGCATCATTTCGTAGCCGATCAGAGGCCACTTCATGCCGGTGTTAGCGTCAGAGATGATGGTGAAGGGAGTACATTCGGAACCAGTACCAGCAGTGGTGGGGATGCAGACCAGCTTAGCCTTCTTGCCCATCTGAGGCATGAAACGAACTCTCTTACGGATATCGATAAAGACGGTAGCCATATCGAGGAACTTTTCTTCGGGATGTTCATACATGATCCACATGATCTTTGCGGTATCGATTGCGGAACCGCCGCCCACAGCGATGATGACATCGGGTTCGAACTCATGCATCTTGGGCAGACCCTTCATAGCGTCCTGGATCTGGGGGTCGACACGGATGTCGAAGAATTCAGCGGTTCTGATGCCGTTGGATTCCAGCTGTGCCTTCATTTCGTCGATAGCACCGAGCTTGAACAGGACAGCGTCGGTGATGAAGAAAGCTCTCTTGAAGCCATAGACTTCATACAGTTCCTTCAGAGCGACGGGGGTGCAGCCCTGCTTGAAGTAAACCGTCTAGGGCCTCGGCCGCCTCAGCATGTTTTCATTTCTGATGGCCACGGTCTTGATGTTCAGCAGCTGCTGATAGTTGGTCTGGCCAGCGAAGGAAGACTTGCCCCAGGAGCCCGGGCCCAGAGTCAGAGAAGGAGCGATGTCGAAGTTGTACAGATCGCCGATACCACCGAAGCAGGTCGGGGTGTTGATCAGGATACGAGCTGCCTTCATGCGCAGTGCGAAACGATCGATCTTTTCGTTGTCGGTGGGATCGCAGTACATAGCTGCGGAATGGCCAGCGCCGCCTTCGAAGACCAGCTTAGCGCAGATGTCCAGAGCTTCGTCGAAGTTCTTTGCCTTGTACATGCCGAGCAGCGGGCACAGCTTTTCGTTTGCCCATGCGTTGTCGTGGCTGGTGTCGTCGGTCTCGAAGATCATAACCTTGGTGTCTTCGGGAACAGTGATGCCTGCCATTTCAGCCAGCTGCAGGACGGAGCGGCCGAAAGCGTTGGCGTTAACGCCGTGAGTCTTAGCATTGAAGAAGACCTTTGCGACCTTGTCAGCTTCGTCCTTGTTCAGGAAGTAGCAGCGGCTGTTTGCGAATTCGGCCTTGACTTCGTCATAGATGTTTTCCAGGATAGTGACATGCTGTTCGGTAGCGCAGATCATGCCGTTATCGAAGGTCTTGGAGTGGATGATGGAAGCAACAGCGGTACGGATGTCGCAGCTGTCGTCGATGATAACGTTACAGTTACCGGGGCCAACGCCGATAGCGGGGGTACCGGAGGAGTATGCGGAACGAACCATGCCTTCGCCGCCGGTAGCCAGGATCAGGTCGACTTCCTTCATCAGCAGAGCGGACATATCCAGGGAGGGCTCTTCGATCCAGGAGATGATGTGCTGGGGCAGGCCTGCTGCTTCAGCTGCTTCCTTCATGATCTGAGCTGCGCGGATGGTGCAGTTCTTAGCCTTGGGATGCGGGCTGATGACGATAGCGTTTCTGGTCTTCAGGGAGATCAGGATCTTGAAGATGGTGGTGGAGGTGGGGTTGGTGGTAGGAACGATACCGCCGATAACACCGATGGGAGCGGCAACGCGCTTGGTGCCGAAGGACTTGTTTTCTTCGATGACGTCACAAGTCTTAGCATGACGCATATGGTTCCAAACGTGTTCTGCAGCGTAGTTGTTCTTGGTGATCTTATCAACTACGATACCAGCCTTGGTTTCTTCGTGTGCCATCTTTGCCAGAGGAATACGCATCTTGTCAGCTGCCATTGCTGCTGCTTCGCAGATTGCGTCAACCTTTTCCTGAGGGAAGGTAGCCCAGATTTCTTCAGCTGCTCTGATCTCAACCAGCTTGGCTTCCAGAGCTTCTACAGAATTAATCTTGTCAAACTTTTTATCTGCCATAATGACCCCTTTCTGAAAATAACTGTTGTTGGACTTGGGATAAAAAATCCCGTTTCGGAAACGAATGTACAACCCTCACAGACGGCCCTTACCCCGTCTGTTACAAGTTCGTCAATTCGCATATCCTTCGCTACCTATATTACTGGATTTTAGGTCGTTTTGTCAACCTCATTTTCCATTTTCGTCATTTTGCACAAATCTGCATCATGACTTCAATTTTCTGACCGCTTTCCGGTCTTGTCACCTGCTTTCCAAAATAGCTTGCAATGTCAATTGTTTTCTCGATGATCCCACGTTCAATTAACTCGTATTTAAAATTACCAAAACCACCTCATTCAACGGTCCTTTTTCCCCCATTTCAGGGTTTTCTTTGCCCGTTTTTTTGCTTCTTTTTTTGACCCCTGCTGGTGCTGGAGTCGTCTTATGCGTATTCACCAAATTTCAAGGCTATGCCGGCCCTTTCTTCTGTCTTTTTTACCCAGTCATTAAAAAAAGACCGAAAACCCTCCGTTTTCGGTCTTTTTCTCTGTTTTTCACCAGGCAGTGGTGACAGTTTTCCACAGCCTTGTGTATTTTTCTTATTTCTTTTTGTGCGTGGTCTTCATACGCAGGTCATTGGACAAAATCCGCTTGCGCAGGCGCAGGTGCTGGGGGGTGACCTCCAACAATTCGTCGTCGCCCAAAAATTCCAGGCACTGTTCCAGGCTCATCTGCTTGGGCGGCACCAGACGCAGAGCGTCATCACTGCCGGACGCACGAGTATTGGTCAGCTGCTTCTTTTTGCACACGTTGACCGGCATATCCTCGTTCTTGGGGTTGATGCCCACGATCATACCCTCATAGACGTCCACACCGGCGCCGATGAGCAGGGTACCACGCTGCTGAGCGTTGAACAGACCGTAGCTGCTGGCCACGCCGGTCTCGTAGGAGATCAGAGAGCCGGTATTGCGGCGATCCACTTCGCCCTTGTAGGGTGCATAGGAGTCAAAGACGGAAGCCATGATGCCTTCGCCCTTGGTGGCGGTCAAAAATTCGTTCCGATAACCGAACAGGCCACGAGAGGGGATCAGGTAGTCGATCTTCATGCGGCTGCCCACCGGGTTCATGTTCTGCAGTTCACCCTTGCGGATGTTCAGCTGGTCGATGACGCTGCCCACGTAGTCCTGGGGCACGTCCACCACCAATCTTTCCACAGGCTCGCACTTGACACCGTCAATGACACGCATCAAGACACGAGGGGGAGAGACCTGGAATTCATAGCCTTCCCGACGCATGGTCTCGATGAGGATGGACAGGTGCATTTCGCCGCGGCCTGCCACGTTGAAGCTGTCAGTGGAGTCTTCCACTTCGGTGACACGGATGGAAACGTCCTTGAGCAGTTCCCGGAAGAGGCGGTCACGGATCTGGCGAGAGGTGACAAACTTGCCGTCCCGGCCTGCGAAGGGGCTGTCGTTGACGGAGAAGGTCATCTCCATGGTGGGAGCGGAGACCTTGACGAATTCCAGCGGTTCCACCTGTTCGGGGGCGCAAATGGTGTCGCCAATGGTGATGTCGCCGATACCGGACATGGCGATGATGTTGCCGGCTTCCACTTCGGTGACCGGTACGCGCTTTAGGCCGTCATATTCAAAGATGGAGGTGGCCTTGAACTTCTTGCTCACGGCGTCCGGATCGTGGTAATTGCAGACCTGGATCTCCTGGTTCTGCTTGATGCAGCCCCGTTCGATGCGGCCGACGGCGATACGACCGACGAATTCGTTGTAGTCGATGGAGGAGACCAGCATCTGGAAGGGTGCGTCCAAATCGACTTCGGGGGCGGGGATGTAGTCCAGGATGGTCTCGAACAGAGGCTTCAGGTCGGTGCCCATCACGTCGGGGTCCTTGGAGGCCACACCGGCGCGGGCGGAACAGAACAGGATGGGAGAATCCAGCTGTTCTTCGTTGGCGTCCAGATCCAGCAGCAGCTCCAGTACTTCGTCAATGACCTCGTGAACGCGCTGGTCGGGACGGTCGATCTTATTGACCACCACGATGACACGGTGCCCCAGCTCCAGGGCACGGCTGAGGACGAAACGGGTCTGAGGCATGGGGCCTTCCGCAGCGTCTACCAACAGGATAACGCCGTTGACCATCTTCAGGATGCGTTCCACTTCGCCGCCGAAGTCCGCATGGCCCGGAGTATCCACAATGTTGATCTTGGTATCGCCATAGGTGACGGCGGTGTTCTTGGCCAGGATGGTGATGCCACGTTCCCGTTCCAGGTCGCCGGAGTCCATCACGCGCTCTACCACCGCCTGGTTATCTCGGTACACACCGCTCTGCTGGAGCATGGCATCCACCAGGGTGGTCTTGCCGTGGTCAACGTGAGCGATGATGGCGATATTTCTCAGTTTTGACTGTTGCATGGGAGGCTACCTCACTTCTCTAAAAACTCTTATAAAAACATACTCAAATAATCCACACAGGGCATCGGTCATGCGAAACCCTGCCCATTTCGCTAAAAAAACAACCTTGTCTATTATATACCGTCCCGGCCAAATAGCAACCTTATTTGACCATCTTATTGACAAAATCAGCACATTCAGGTAAACTGAATTGAGTTTGGCCTTTGGTTTTTGCTGTTTTTCCCAGCCTGTCCACCCAAATTTTCCACACGCCCCCGTACCTCACCTGGATAGAGGGTCCGCCTCCTAAGCGGAACGTAGTGAGTTCGAGTCTCGCCGGGGGTGCCAGCGCAGACCCGGAAATCGGTTGCGATTTCCGGGTCTGCTTTTCCCATCTGCGATTTTCAACCCGTCAGGAGGCGTTGTTATGGAGCAAACAAAGAACAATCTTCCCCCCGTCACACCAGAATCATCCGCCCCCCTCTCACAAGAGCAGATGCTGGCGGACGCCGACGCGCTGTTGGCGGAATTTGCTTCGGATTACGAGAGGATGGCACAATGAGAACAGTTTTAGCAGAGGATGTCATTTTGATCCACAGCCGGGTCATCGCCGCCTCCGGCGGGATGGACGGACTGCGGGACCGAGCCGGTCTGGAAGCCGCTCTGGCGGCGCCTTTTCAGTCCTTCGGCGGTCAGGAACTTTTCCAGACCGATGTGGAAAAAATCGCCCGACTTGGCTATGGCCTGGCCTCCAACCATGCCTTCCTGGACGGGAACAAGCGCATCGGCGCCATGATGACCCAGCTCCTGCTGCGTTGGAATGGGTATCACCTGGCGCTGTGTCCGGGAGAGCTGTCCGATATGTTCATCGCCTTAGCCGCCGGTACGGCGGACGAACAGGCGCTGCTGACCTGGATTCGGGCGCATCTCCCCTGAAATTTTCCACAGTATTGTGAGAAACATTACGCTCTTCCGTATCGCCGCTCTCAAGGAGGGTTTTACATGGATTTTTACGAAAAGCTCATCGACTACCGCAACCGGCAGGGCATGGCCCCTCAGATCGGCGCGCAGATGACCAAGATCACCGAAGGCCACGCCTGGGCGGAGCTGACCGTGCAGCCCAACCAGCAGAACCTCATCGGTTCCGTCCACGGAGGCATTTTGATGACCTTCGCCGACGTGGTAGCCGCAGCGGCTGCCTGGTCCTATGGCAACCACATCACCACCCAGGAGTGCTCCATCCACTTCCTCAACGCCGCCATCCACGTGGATAAGCTGCTGGCAGAGGGCATCGTGGAGAAGCGCGGAAAACGGATTTTCGTTGTCCGGGTGGGGATCACCGACCCAGCTGGACGGAAAATCCTCACCTCTACCTTCAGTCTGTTCAACCTGGGCAAACCGCTGGAAGTATAACTGATCAAAATAGAACGACCTCCTGTCCTGAGACGGGAGGTCGTTTTTTGCACACTGAAACTGCCTTCGGGCAGTTTTTTCTATTTTAGCGGTCGTCCAGAGGAATGAACGGACGATTGGGCGCCACAGCCTTGTAAGCGGGACGGATGATACGACCGGGGTCGGTATAGATCTCCTCCATCCGGTGGGCGCACCAGCCTACCATACGGGCGGTGGCGAACAGGGGCGTAAAGAGATCCTGAGGGATGTTCAGCATGGAATAGACAAAGCCGGAGTACAAGTCCACGTTGGCGCACATAGGCTTATCCTTGCCTGTGATGGTGCGGAACACGTCCGGGGTCAGCCGCTCGATGGACTCGATGAGGTGGAGCCGGTCACGCCAGATGGGCGTCTTTTCCGCCAGGTTCCGGGCGAATCGTTTCAACACCTTAGCTCTGGGGTCGGAGATGGTGTAGACCGCATGACCCATACCGTAGATGAGACCGGAGCCGTCTCCCAGCTCTTTGTTCAAGATACGCACCAGGACGCTGCGGATCTCGTCGTCATCACTCCAGTCCTTGGTGTTTTCCGCCACCACGTCCACCATTTCCTTGCACCGGATGTTGGCACCGCCGTGGCGGGGGCCTTTCAGGGCGCCGACGCCGGCTGCGATGGCGGAGAAGATATCGGTATAAGAAGAGGAGATGACACGAGTACTGAAGGTGGAGTTGTTACCGCCGCCGTGCTCTGCGTGGAGCACCAGGCACAAGTCCAGCAACTTCGCTTCCTCGTCGCTGTATTTCCGGTCGTCTCGGGCGGCGGCCAGGAAGTTCTCTGCTGTGCCCTTGTGGGGCATGGCGCGGTGCAGGTACAGAGAGCCGCCGTCGATATAGCAGCGCTTGGCCGCGTAGCCGTGGGCGACGATGATGGGCGTCCGGGCGATGAGGCTCATGGCCAGACGCAGTTCGTTCTCCAGGGTCATAGTCTCCGGGTCCGGGTCATAGGAATAGAGGGTCAGGACACTACGGGCCAGCTTGTTCATCAGGTTGTTACTGGGGGCGCGGAGGATCTGATCCTCAGTGAACATAGGGGGCAGCGGGCGCAGCTCATCCAGCACCTGGTTGAAGCCGTCCAGCTCTTCCCTGGTAGGCAGGTGCCCCATGAGCAGCAGGAACGCCGTCTCCTCATAGCCAAACCGACCTTCGGAGGTGAAGCCCAAGATCAAATCTTCTACGTTGATGCCCCGGTAGACCATTTTACCGGGCATGGGTACTCGTTCGCCGTTTTGCATGTAGTAGCCATACACGTTGCCAATCTGTGTCACACCCACCATAACACCGGTCCCGTCGTGGTTACGCAGGCCGCGCTTGATGTCGATCCCTTTGGACGCCTGTGGGTCGATCTGATTGCTCTGGGTAAATTTGTGACTCATCTCATGGAGAAAGTCATTGGCGGTGGATGACAATGCATTCGACATAAAAGTACCTCCTTTTCACATGGAAACTATTATGCTAAGTATACGCAATCTGAAAATTGAAGTCAACATGACACTACACTGCTTTGATAAAGTCTGTCATAATGACTGATTTTTACGCTGAAATCCAGCAGAAAGTTGAACAGAACGAAGTATGAAACGACGAAACTTGCACCACACCCCCACTCCCGCCTTTCATCTCCTGCGCAATGCATTCTTGCTCACCCTCTCCGTCTTTTTCCTCCCCGGCCTCCTCTTCCTGGGTTCCGCTCAGGCAGTGGACACCCCGGCGGAGCCGGATGTCGTATCCTCCTCGGAAACAGAACCGGACTCATCCGCGGCAGAGGCTTCCACAAATCCTCAACCTGACACCTCTGAGGCCGATGCCAAGCAGGCCAAGAAAGCAGAGAAAACGCCTGTGCCAGCCTCCACATCTTCCTCCAAAACCTTAAAGGTGCTGGTGGGCGACAAGGTGGAGACCATGAAATTGGAGGAATACTTATGGGGCGTGGTGGCGGCGGAGATGCCGGCAGCCTTTGAGCAGGAGGCGCTGAACGCCCAAGCCATCGCCGCCCGCACCTACACCCTCTACCGCATGGCGTCCCCCAGTCCAAACCATCCCAAGGCCAGCATCTGCACCGACCCAGGCTGCTGTCAGGCGTGGGTCTCCTATTCGGAGCGGCTGAAAGGGTGGGAGAAGAACAAGCGGTCGGAGTATGGCAAGAAGATCACCACGGCCATCCAGAAAACCCAAGGGCTGGCCATGTTCTATCAGGACAAGCCTATCATGGCCGCCTTCCACGCCGCCAGCGCTGGGGTGACCAAATCGGCCAAGACGGTCTGGGGGAAGGACGTGCCCTATCTTCAGAGTGTCTCCAGCCCAGAGACCAAGCAGCAGGTCCCCAAGTATTATAGTGTGGTGACGGTGAGCAAAGCGAAGTTTTGCGAAGCTCTGCGCACCACCTACCCCAACCTGACTCTGCCTCAAGACCCATCCACCTGGTTCGGCAAGGTCACCTACGACAGCAGCGGTCTCCCCCACGCCATCCGCATCGGCAGCCAGACCGTCCCCACTGCCACCCTGCGCACCCTGTTCGGCCTGCGCAGCGCCAGTGTGACGGCGGAATGGGACGGGAAACAGGTGCGGTTCTATGTGACCGGCTACGGCCACGGGGTGGGCATGAGCCAGTACGGCGCCAACGCCATGGCCAAGCAGGGCAAGACCGCTCAGCAGATCCTACGCCACTATTATACGGGGGTCAAAATCCACAAGTTCCAATAACCCTGTGGAAAACAACAGAGGAATCCAACCTTGGATTCCTCTGTTTCTCTTTATGTTTCGTCCAATGGAATGGCCTTGACTTGGTTCAAATCCCCACTGCAAAGGGCTTTCATATGCCGGAAGATCCACTCCGACGACCGATCCCACCACTGCAAAGCCACGAGGTGGTCGATCAAATCCTGAGCAAACCGCGGCCGTATGACCGCACACGGATTGCCGCCAGCGATATGGTAGGCAGGCACATCCTTGGCCACCACAGAATTGGCGGCGATGATGGCTCCATCTCCAATGTGGACCCCAGGCAGCACGGTCACATTCTGACCGATCCATACGTCATTGCCCACCACGGTGTCCCCCTTGAAGGGCAGGTCTTTCAGTGCCGGTGTACAGCACTCCCAGCCGCCGCCCATGATGTTGAATGGGTAGGTGGTGGCGCTGTTCATCCGGTGGTTGGCGCCGTTCATGATGAACTCGATGCCCTGGCCGATGGCGCAGAATTTTCCAATGCGCAGTCGGTCACCCAAAAAGGGATAATGGTGGGTCACGTGCTCCTCAAAGCGCTCCGGCGCCACCGGATCGTCGTAATAGGTGTACTCCCCCACTTCGATGCCGGGACGGGTGATGACATTTTTGATGAAGCACACCCGTTTGATAGCTGGGTTGGGGTAGATGGCATTGGGGTCTGGTCCATAGCGCACGCACACCCCTCCTTATATATTCATTAGAGTGTTGTGAACAGATCCATCACCTGACCGGTCATCACGGGAGGTGCGTCACAGAGCAGGTAGCGCACAGCCAGTGCCACGTGACGGGCGTCGCCCATCTGCACGCCATCCTGACCCACGGAGGTGTTGTAGACCCGCTGACCCGGAGTGTCCACAATGGTGGGAGCTACGGCATTACAGCGGACGCCGTATTCCTTCATCTGGATGGCCGCGGTCTTGGTCAGGGTGACGATGCCGCCCTTGGCCACGGCGTAAGCGCCCATTTCCGAAGCGATACGACCCATACGAGAGGAGACGCTGACGATGTCGCCAAAGCCCTGTTCCCGCATGACCGGGGTGACCTTGTTCATGCACAGGAAGGGGATGCGCAGGTTGGTGCGGATGATCTGATCCCACTGTTCCGGCTTCCAATCCCAAATCTTCAAGGGAGACTGGGTGGAAATGTCGTACATCTCCTTGGGATAGCCGCCGGCGTTGTTGACCAAAATGTCGATGCGGCCATACTTCTCCATCACCTGGTCTACCATCCCCTGCACCTGATCCTCTTCGGTCAGGTCAGCAGTAATGGGCCAGGCACGGCCGCCTGCTTGGGTGATCTCCGCTACCACGGACTCCAGCTTGGAGGTCGTTCTGCCGACCACGGCGACCACAGCGCCTTCCTCGCCCAGCATCAGAGCGATGGCACGGCCAAGGCCCTGGCCTGCGCCGGTGACGATGGCGATCTTATCCTTTAATTTCATGGTTCCACCTTCCTTGTTTTAAAATTGAATTGCTTTTATTCTATACCACTTTAAAGTATGAGTCAACCACTTTTCCGACGAAAAAACGGACGTCGGTTGACGTCCGTTTTTCACAACTTTCTAGTTCTCCAGCTTCTGGAACAGCGTTTCCCGATCCAGACCGTTGGCTCGATTGAACCGCCCCAGATTGCGCAGCTCATCCGGGTCGCCGGTCAGGTGATTGACCTCCTCGGTGCAGGTGAACACCACCTGATAGCCCTCCTCCTTCAGCACCTTCCGCGCTTCCTTGCCCAGCGCGCCAAAGGGGAAGGCAAAGGCTGTGGTCTTGATCCCAGTAGCCTCCTGGATTTTGGCTCGATTTTTCTCAAAATCCGCCGCCAGCGCCGCTCGGTACTGGGACAGGCTCTCCCCGTCCTTCTTCTGGCAGCCCCGGCGCTTTTTCAGGTTGTGCATATCGTAGGTATGGTTGGCGATCTCCACCCGTCCGCTCTCGGTGAGCTTTCGGATGTCCTTCCAGCTCATGCAGGCGTAATTGATGTTCCGGTCGCCGGACTGGGTGTATTCATCGGCAAAGGTGCCCACCACCGCCACCACTGCCTTCAGGTCATACCGCTCCAACAGGGGCAGGGCGTACTTCAACACGCTGAGCTGTCCATCGTCAAAGGTGATCATGATAGGCTTTTTCGGCAGGGGCGTCCCATTCTGAGTGTAAGCAGTCAAATCCGCTACCGTCACCGCCGTATAGCCCTGGGCCGTCAGGTACTGAAAATCCCCCTCCAAAGTCTGGGGGGACACCACGTGGTCGCCCCACTGGCTGGAAGATTTATGAATGTGGTGGTACATCAGGATGGGCAGCTCCACCGACTGCACCGGCAGATCCGCCTGCTGCGCCGGCTGATACCAACCGACCAGCATCAACGCACCGCTCCAAGCCAAAATCGCCGCCAGGACGGCCGCTACAGCCGCTTTCCAACGTGGGAACATAGAAATCACCTCGGGTTAGGATTCTCCCGCCCAGTGAATTTTATGCACAGTAGATGTTCAACGCATCCCGGAAAAATTCCGCGCAGCCGGGAGCGATGGCTTCGTAATAGGCTCGGAACCGTTCGTCACCCACGTACATCTCCCCCATCATCCGATGGGCTTCCTTGGTATAGGTGTCGTCCGGCCAGAACCGACAGAGCCACTGACGGTGCAGGTCGCAAGCCCGCTGTGCCTGGGCGCAGGCCGGGTCGCCAAGCTCCATGGCCTCTTTCAGCAGCGCAGCGATCTCCTGTTCCTCTGCCTTCTGGGCATTCCACTGCTCCTGACTCATGTTCGCCACTTTCTCCTCCGACGCCGCCATCTGTGCTGCGCCGTACTTCTCATCCAGCTCTTCGCCGTACTTGGCTCGGTTCTCCGCCAGCACCTGCTGCTTCAAGCCTTCAAACTTTTCCTTGTCTTTCATGGGGTATCCTCCTTCCATGGATCGTATGGTCTTCTCTACGGTGGTGATGAGCCCTTCCAGCCGTGCTTTTTTCTCCGTCAGCACCTGCAAATGCTGCTGCAAGGCCGTGTAACGGTCAAAGTGCGTGTCGTTGAGCATCTGTTTAATCTCCTCCAACGACACCTCTAGGGCACGGTAAAATAGAATCTGCTGCAGCCGATCCACCTGCTCCTGGCCGTAGATGCGATAGCCGTTGCGGGCAATGCGGGCCGGTTTGAGCAGGTCGATGCTGTCGTAATAGCGCAGGGTGCGGCCACTGACCCCGGACAGCTGCGCCAGCTCGTTTACGGTGTATTCCATGGGTCTCTCACCTCCGGAAGGTAGGATACCCCTTGACGCTGCGGCAAGGTCAAGGGCTTTTTACAAAAAAATTTCTGCCCTGAGTATGACACAGTTCCATCGGAACCGTCAACCGGACAGAAAAAAACTGCGGCAACAGCACCACAGAGTTCCACTCAGCGCCATTGCCGCAGATATTCTTTTTGTTTTCAGCCGTTCAGCAGGATTCCCTTAGCAGCAACCCTGTGCCTTCATGGCCTCAGCAACCTTCAGGAAGCCGGCGATGTTTGCGCCTGCCATGTAGTTGCCTTCCATGCCATAGGCCTTTGCTTCCTTATCACAAGCGGCGAAGATGTTCTTCATGATGTCATGGAGCTTTGCGTCCACTTCTTCGAAGGTCCAGCCGTAACGGATGGAGTTCTGGCTCATTTCCAGGCCGGAGGTGGCTACGCCGCCTGCGTTGGCTGCCTTAGCGGGGCCGTAGAGCATCTTGTGGGCGAAGTACACTTCGATGGCAGCGGGGGTGGAGGGCATGTTCGCGCCTTCGGAGACACAATAGCAACCGTTCATAGCCAGCAGTTCTGCGTCTTCCTTGTCGATGTCGTTCTGAGTTGCGCAAGGCAGAGCGATGTCGCAGGGGATGGACCAGATGCCGTGGCCTTCATGATACTCTGCTTCGGGATGATAGGTCAGGTATTCCTTGATGCGCTTGCGTTCCACTTCCTTGATCTGGTGGATGGCAGCCAGGTCGATGCCGTTGGCGTCATAGATGTAGCCGTTGGAGTCGGACATGGCCACGACCTTTGCGCCCAGGGTGGTTGCCTTTTCGCAGGCGTAGATAGCTACGTTGCCGGAACCAGAGATGACAACGGTCTGATCCTTAAAGCTCTTGCCGTTGGCCTTCAGCATTTCTTCGGTGAAGTAGCACAGACCATAGCCGGTAGCCTCGGTACGAGCCAGAGAGCCGCCATAGGCCAGGCCCTTGCCGGTGAGGACGCCGGTGAACTCGTTGGCCAGGCGCTTGTACTGGCCGAACATGTAGCCGATCTCTCTTGCGCCGGTGCCGATGTCGCCTGCGGGAACGTCGCAGTCTGCGCCGATGTGGCGATACAGCTCGGTCATGAAGCTCTGGCAGAAACGCATGACTTCCCCTTCGCTCTTGCCCTTGGGGTCGAAGTCACTGCCGCCCTTTGCGCCGCCCATAGGCAGAGTGGTCAGGCTGTTCTTGAAGATCTGTTCAAAGCCCAGGAACTTGATGATGCCGATGTAGACGGAAGGATGGAGCCGGATGCCGCCCTTGTAGGGGCCGATGGCGGAGTTGAACTGGATCCGATAGCCGCGGTTGACCTGCACCTTGCCGTTGTCGTCCACCCAGGGGACACGGAAGATGATCTGCCGTTCCGGTTCCACCAGGCGTTCCAGAACGCCGGCTTCTACCAGGTCGGGACGGGCTTCGATGACCGGTTCCAGGCTCTCCAGAACCTCGGTGACAGCCTGAATGAATTCCGGTTCGCCGGGATTACGCTTTTCTACGGTTGCCAATACGTCCAACAGGTATGCATTCTTAATATTCATACATCGATCATCCTTTTCACTGAAATTTGGAAGGTTTGCAATGAAGCATCTTGCAAGAAAACTTGTGACGCTTCCTCCTTTATGCAACATCCCATTCATTTTATTGCGCAATTTGTTGGAAATCTTCGGTCGAATGAAATATACGCCAACGCTTTTGCAACAAACTATGCTCAAAATTGCAAGATTCATTCTAGCAGAGAGTTGCCGGATTGTAAACTATTTTTTATTGATTTCTCCGGATACGTCCTTTTGCACAACCTTCCTCCCTCTTTTTTCTCCCCCTTTGTCCACTTTTCCCAGCGTTTCTCCACAAAACGCCCAGTGCATGGCTCCTGCACTGGGCGTTTTATCATCCTGCACTTTGTCCCTTTGTCAATGTGTCCTCTTACAGGGCGTGAATGATCTGATGATAGTGTTCCTCCGTGTCCACCTTTCCCACCGCAGAGAAGGCACATTGCTCCCACTGGAAGGTCTCCTGGGCCAGCGCCCGGATCTCCTCCGCTGTCACCGCATCGTAGGCGGCGATGATCTCTTCCTCCGTCCGCACCTTCTCTCCGCGGAGAGCGGCGCGAGCCATGCTGTTCATCCGAGCGGTGGTGGACTCCAAGCCCATGAGCACGTTGGCCTTGGCCAGCTCCCGCACCCGGTTCAGCTCCTGCTCGGTGACGCCGTCCTGGGTGAACTGCTCCACCACCTGCCGGATGGCGGACAGAGCCTGCATCTCCGTCTCCTTGTTCAGGGCGGCGTAGATGGAGAAGGTGCCGGTCTCCTGGTAGCCGGAGCCATAGGTATAGACGTTGTAGCACAGCCCCTGGCGCTCCCGCACCTCCTGGAACAGCCGGGAGGACATGCCGCCGCCCAGGATGGAAGACAGCAGCTGCATGGGGAACCGTCTGGGGTCGGTGTCCGAGATGGAGGGGAAAGTCAGCAGCAGGTGGTTCTGCTCAGTGGCCTTGCGCTTCAGGGTCATGGCGGGATGGTACACGGCAGGCTTGCCGGGCTTCAGGTGCCCCGGCTCCATGGCGGCGAAGCGCTCCATCAGCTCCTCCACAAAGGCGTCTTCAAAGCTGCCAGCCAGGGAAACCACCACCCGGTCGGGAGTGTAGTGGCTCTGTTTGTACTCTTTCAGCCACTGACCGGTCATCTTCTCCAGGGTAGACTTTTTGCCCAGGATGGGACGGGCCAGAGAACTGCCCTTATAGATGGCAGCGCTCATCCGCTCCATCACCAGATCAGCCGGGTCGTCGGCGTACATGCCGATCTCCTCCAGAATGACCCCCCGCTCTGTCTGCACATCTTCTTCCGCAAATTTGGCGTCGAAGAACATACTGCACAGGATGTCCGCCGCCTCCCGCAGGTGAGTGTTCAGGGCACGGCCGTAGAAACAGGTACACTCCTTGGTGGTGAAGGCGTTCATCTGCCCGCCGATGGCATCCATCCGCTGGGCCATCTCTCTTGCGGTGTGGGTGCTGGTGCCCTTGAAGAGCATATGCTCGATGAAGTGAGCGGCGCCGTTCTCGCTGGCCTTTTCCTCTCGAGAGCCGGTGCCCACCCAGATACCCAGGGCGGCACTGCTGACGGCGGGAACGTGTTCGGTGTAAAAACGCACCCCGTTGGGCAGGGTGGTGGTACGACAATCTAATCTCAACGCATACAACTCCTTCTCGGCCGGTGTCCGGCTTGGTCAAAACTGCCCGGAGGGACGCTTGCGATTTCGTCCGCCCGGGCAGTGTTAGTTTGGGTTCTGTTGCCGAACTTCATCCGGCATTTTGGTGATTTAGTTCTGTTTTGCCAGCTTCTTGGCCTTGATCTCACGGATGGCATCAATGTGGCTCAGGTTCACACGACCCTTTTCGTCAATGTCCGTGACTTTGACCCAGATCATATCGCCCACGTTGACCGCATCTTCCACCCGTCCAATGCGGTGATCCGCCAGCTTGGAGATATGAACCATGCCGTCCTTGCCGGGAGCAAGCTCCACGAAGGCGCCAAACTTCAGGATGCGCACCACTTTGCCGTAGTACAGGCTGCCCACTTCGGGGACAAAGACGATGGTGTCGATGGCCTTCTTGGCCAGCTCACAGGAAGCAGTGTCGGGGGCGGAGATGAAGATCTCGCCAGTTTCTTCGATGTCGATCTTGGCACCGGAGTCTGCCTGGATCTTCTGGATGACCTTGCCGCCGGAGCCGATGACAGAGCGGATCATGTCGGTGGGGATCTTCATCTTGATCATCTTGGGGGCGTTGGGGCTAATCTCAGGACGAGGTTCGGGGATGACAGGCAGCATGATCTCGTCCAGGATGGCGCAGCGAGCGTCGAAGGTCTTTTCCAGGGCGTCCTTGATGATCTCCATGGTCAGGCCATCGTTCTTCAGGTCCATCTGGATGGCGGTGATGCCGGTCTTGGTGCCAGCCACCTTGAAGTCCATTTCGCCGTGGAAGTCTTCCACGCCCTGGATGTCGATGAAGGTCTGGAAGGCGCCGTTGTCGTCCTGGATGAGGCCGCAGGAGATGCCGGCGACGGGAGCGGTGATGGGCACGCCAGCGTCCATCAGTGCCAGGGTGGAACCGCAGACGGAGCCCTGAGAGGTGGAGCCGTTGGAGGACAGGACCTCGGAGACCACACGGATGGCGTAGGGGAAGTCAGATTCGGAGGGCAGGACGGGCAGCAGAGCCTTTTCAGCCAGAGCGCCGTGGCCATACTCTCTCCGGTTGGTGGAGCGGCCCCCTCTTGCCTCGCCGACGGAGTAGCCGGGGAAGTTGTAGTGGTGCATATAGCGCTTGGATTCTTCCTCCCAGATGTTGTCCAGCTTCTGGCTCATGGACAAGGTGTTCAGAGTGCAGATGGACAGGACCTGGGTCTGACCGCGAGTGAACATACCGGAGCCATGTACCTTGGGCAGCAGACCCACTTCGGCAGCCAGAGGACGAATTTCATTGGAAGCACGACCGTCCACACGGTGACCTTCCAGGAGCCACTTCTTGACGATCTTCTTCTGGAATTTGTAGGTAATCTCCTCCATATACTGATCCATATCCGGATATTCTTCCAGGAACTGCTCATGGAGGTGGTCGATGAGGACGTTCCAACGGGCTTCCCGCACGTTCTTGTCATCGGTATCCATAGCGGCCATAGCCTCTTCCATGCCGAAGTCCAGGATCTTCTGGAACAGCTCTTCGTTGAAGTCCGCATGGGGATAGTCGAACTTTTCCTTGCCGATCTCAGCCACCATCTGGTTGATGAGGGCGACCTGCTTCTTGGCTTCCTCGAAGCCCTGGCCGATGCCATCCAGCATGACCTCGTTGGAGACCTGGTTGGCGCCAGCTTCGATCATGACCACTTTTTCGCCGGTAGCCACCACGGTGGTCAGCATTTCGCTGACCTTGCGCTGTTCCTGGTTGGGGTTGATGATGATCTTGCCGTCCACATAACCCACATTGACGCAGCCCACGGGGCCGTTCCAGGGGATGTCGGAGATAGCCAGAGCGGCGGAGGTGCCGATGGTGGCAGCAATCTCAGGCTGGCAGTCATAGTCCACGCTCAGGACGGTGCAGACCACGGCCACATCATTGCGGAAGTCGCTGGGGAACAGGGGACGGATGGGGCGGTCGATGCAGCGGGAAGCCAGGATGGCATTCAGGCCGGGACGGCCTTCTCTGCGCATGAAGGAGCCGGGGATGCGACCCACAGCGTACAGCTTTTCCTCAAAATCCACGGACAGCGGGAAGAAGTCGATGCCGTCTCTGGGACGGGGGGCGGCGGTAGCGGTGCAGAGCACGGTAGTCTCGCCGTAGCGGACGACCACAGCGGCGTTGGCCAGCTCACAGACCTTGCCCACCTCCAGCTTCAGGGGGCGGCCAGCCAGCTCCATCTCATATACCTTGTAATTGGGGAACTGTCGTTTGGTGATGATAGTAGACATAGATTGTCCTCCTTTTCAAAAAGATAGAAGGGGACAGGGGCGCTCTTTAGCACTTGAAGGCAGGTCCGCTGCACGCGGGCACATCTTCAACTGCTAAAAGGCGAAAGATCCCTGACCCCAATGGTGATGATTCGCTCTTTGGGTAAAAAAGAGCGTATTTACTTGGAGGGGCTGCCGAAAAACAGATTTCGGCAGCCCCACAAGGGCAGAAGCTGCCCAGATGTCAGACTTACTTACGGATACCCAGCTTAGCGATCAGAGCACGATAGCGTTCGATGTCCTTCTTTGCCAGATAGTCCAGCAGCTTACGGCGCTTACCGACCATCTTCAGCAGGCCGCGACGGCTGTGGTTGTCGTGCTTATGCACCTTCAGGTGCTCGGTCAGCTGCTGGATGCGAGCGGTCAGGATCGCGACCTGGACTTCGGGAGAGCCAGTGTCGTTTTCGTGGGTCTTGTTTGCCTCGATAACGGCAGATTTTTCTTCTTTGCGGATCATGGTAAATTCCACCTTTCTTATATTTCACGCCCGCAGGGCTGAGTCCCGGGCAGGTGAATCACGATGGTATCGTTGTATCCCCAAACCAAGCCCCGGGGTCTGTTATGCCCACCCCAATGACGCGGGCACACCATTAAAAAGGATACCACATCCGACGCTGGTTGTAAAGCAAAAGATTTCTCCCCTTTTCGCGGAAGTTTTCCACAGGTTCTTTCTGACAAAGCACATTTGTCCGCGTACTACGAACCATTTGGATGCTTTGTCCATCTGCACAAAGGGGCTGCTGAAAAATTATGAAAATTTTGTCGCTTTTTTGTGAATTTTCTCTTGTATAGATTGTTCTTTCATGGTACATTATAAGGACGAAGTTTTCCCCTGTTGTGCGGCTGTGCAATAGTGCGGCCAAGAGGATCACAACATGGGTTGGCTGTCTGTAGAAAAGGATTTGAGTCAGGGCTCAAGTCCTTTTCATTTTTTCTGCCCTCATACGCACACCATACAATACCACATCCAACCCACACTCAGCACCGTCATCGCCGTCCCGGCCAGGTTCTCCGTCCAGATGCTCACCTGTTCCAACCACTCTGGGATCCCAGGTGTGCGCTCCCACAGTTTGGGCTGGGCAGCCTGCTCTGCCGGGATATAATCCTTCAGGTAGAGCACCTGTCCCAAAGGTGGGTTCTGTTTTCTCATCGCATTCTGTTTCATCGATCATACCTCCTATGCTTCTGTATGACAGCTCGTCTTTCTGCTCCTATTATACAAAAGCCAGAGTCCAGAAATACGGACTATGCCCCTTCACGGGGCATTTTTTTCGTCCTTCTTTCCGTCTGTTTTCCAATGGTAGGAAACCACTCCAAAGGGCAGCCCAGGACACGCCCTTTCGATGGCCAACAGCCGGTTGTACTTGGCCACTCGTTCCCCACGACTGGGGGCACCGGCCTTGATCTGCCCGCAGCCAGCTGCCACAGCCAGGTCGGCCAAAAACGGGTCGCAGGTCTCCCCGCTCCGGTGGGAGAGCACCACGCCGTATCCCGCGGACTGGGCCAATGCGATGGTCTCCATGGTCTCGGTGAGGGTGCCGATCTGGTTGGGTTTGATGAGGACGGCGTTGGCCGCGCCCTGCTGAATGCCGTGAGCCAGCCGCGCGGGGTTGGTGACAAACAAGTCATCCCCTACCAGCTGCATCTGACCGCCCAGCTGCCGGGTCAGGGTCTGCCAGCCTGTCCAGTCCTCTTCCCCTGCCCCGTCCTCGATGGAACAGATGGGATAACGGCTGGCCCAGCTCTGCCAGCGCTCCAGCAGCGCCTCTCGGGACAGGGCTTGGCCGGATTTGGTCAGGACGTAGCCCGTCTCCCCTGCCCATTCCGACGCGGCACAGTCCAGCGCGATACAAAAATCCTCCCCCGGCCGATAGCCAGCCTGCTCGCCAGCCTTCAAGATTGCCTCGATGGCCGCCTCGTCGGAGGCCAAGTTGGGCGCGTAACCGCCCTCGTCCCCCACCCCCTGGGCTGGGGTGCCCAGCTCGGCCAGAGTGGATTTCAAGGTGTGGAAAATGCGGCTGCATAGGTGCAGCGCCTGAGCAAAATTTTCCGCCCCCACCGGCACCACCATGAACTCCTGCACCTCCAGGTTGTTGGCCGCGTGCGCGCCGCCGTTCAAAATGTTCATCATGGGCAGCGGCAACCGGCTCCTGCCCACGCCGCCCAGATACTGATACAACGGCAGCCCCGCCGCCAGCGCCGCCGTGCGGGCGGCGGCCAGGGAGACGCTCAAAATGGCGTTGGCGCCCAGGCGACCCTTGTTCTCCGTGCCGTCCAACTCCAGCATCGCCCGGTCTAAGCCGGTCTGCTCCCGCACGTCCCAGCCCTTCAGTGCCTGGTTCAGCTCCGTCCGGACGTGTTCCACTGCTTTGCGTACGCCCTTGCCGCCGTAGCGTTTGGGGTCGCCGTCCCGCAGCTCTACTGCCTCATGGGCACCGGTGGAAGCGCCGGAGGGCACGGAGGCGGTGCCCTGGACACCGCCGGTCAGAGTCACGGTGGTCTCAATGGTGGGATTGCCCCGGGAGTCCAAAATCTCCCGTGCGTCGATGTGCGCGATGCGCCACTGTTCGTTCATCTTCTTACCCCTTTTCCGTGTGATTTCTTTCAGTATGCCCGGATAGGGGTTGAGAAAACCAGGTTATCCTCCCATTCTCACTGTGCCAGCGCCTTGGTCATCCGTTTCATCGTGGTGACTGCATAGAGCAAGACCACCAGCTCGGTGATGGGCATGGCCAACCAGATGGAATCCGCTCCGGTCAGGACGGGCAGGAGCAGGATCAAAATGCCGCTGATAACGCACCCACGTGCCACAGAGACCACGAAGGCCGCCTTGGGCTTCATGATGGCCTGGAAATAGTAAGTAGAGAAGATGTTCATGGGCAGGAAGAGGAAGGAACTGGCGTACAGGCGGATGATGGTGGGGGCGATGTCCAAAATCCGCTGGGTGGGCTGCATGAAGATGCGGACATACAGGTTCGGACAGGTCATGCTGACCGCCGTCCAGAACAGGCCGAAGAAGATTGCCGTCCCCAGCGCCAAGCGCAAGGTCTCTCGAATCCGCTCCCCCTTCCCCGCTCCGAAATTGGTGGAGATGATGGGCTGTGCTGCCTGTCCCACGCTGTAGGCACAGCACTGGACAAAGGTGCTGACATTGATGATGGGGCCGTAAACTGCCAGGGCGTCGGTGCCCAGGTACTTCATGATCTGCCGGTTGAACAGCACGGTCAGGATGCCCATGGCCACGTCGATGAAGAAGGTGGAAAATCCGGTGACGGAGATCTCTTGAAATTTTCGCAAGCCCTGTTCCACTTTGACCAGGCGCAGGGTGTTCTTGCAGCTGAAAAAGTGGGTGAGCATGACGACAAAGGAGACACCGGAACCGATGGCCGTGGCAAGTCCCGCCCCGTAGATGCCCATGTCACAGGTGAACACGAAAAAGTAGTCGCCAAATATGTTGAACAGGCCGCCAGCCAGCACGCCCATGGTGGCAAGTCCCGGGCTTTTATCATTGCGCAGGAAGGCCGCCAACATCTGATTGAACAAGAACAGCGGGAACACCAGCTTGATGGGCTGCATATACCGCTGTGCCATTGCCAGCAGCGTCTCGTCCGCACCGAAGAAGGTCAGGACGGGGGCTTCAAAGGCCAGCACCCCTACCCACGCCAGCACAGCCAGGAGCACAGAGCCTAGGACGGCCATGGTAAAATACTGATTCTCTTCTCCGTCGTTCTGTTCCGCCCCCCCGCTTGGCACTGAAGATGACGCTGCCGCCAATGCCCATGAGCAGACCCAAACTGTAGATGATGTTCCACACCGGCGCCACCACAGCCAAGGCCGCTGTGCCATCAGGCCCGTGGTACTGCCCCACCATGGCCATGTCCACGATGGAGTAGACCGAGGTGATCATGGCGCTGCCGAACGCTGCGGACAGGTAGCGGAAGTAGATGCGTTTGATGTTTCCAGTCAGGAAATCCATGTGAATTCCTCCTTATCTCAAAATAAAAAGCCGGATAAAGAACAGACATTTCAGTCTGTGCCTTATCCGGCTCTTGTTTTCTTGAACAATTCGCCCTCCGACGACAAGGGCATTGTATCATGAGGGGAAGGATCCTGTCAACCGCCTCTATTTCTCGTTTTGATGTAGCAATAGACTGCGCTGAACACATCCACACAGAAGAGGCACTGAGCCACACTGTGGATGACCAGCGTCTTTCGTGACGCCTTGTCCTCCCGACAACAGCACAGCAAGCCGCTGATGCCGTACATGGTGGAGGCCAGCAGCAGGGCGTAGTCAAAAAGGAAGAGGAATGGGAGCATGGGGATGATGAGGACGTTGGTCACCAGCGCCACGGCGAACACAAAGAGGTACACCGGGATATTGCAGAGTTTCAGCAGCAGATTCCAAAATAGAATCCGTCGCCCGTCAAAGCCCAATCTGGGCAGCAGGAACGCGTAGACCATATTCCCCAGCAGCACGACCCCAAACAGCGCAAGGACAGGGAGCAGACCGCCGCCCGTGTCCTCCGTCGTCTGGAGCAGGCAGCTGCCCAAAAAGACATAGGGCGCGAGCAACAGCAATAGCATTGGAATCCGTTTCACAGCAATCATCCTCAAATAAGAAACCGCCAAAAAAGTCCTGCATTTTTGGCGGTTTTCTCCGTATCATCTATCAAAAATCAGACGATGAGCGTCTTCCCGTTCATTTCTGCCGGCTTCTCCAACCCCATCAGATCCAACATGGTGGGCGCAATATCGGCCAAAATGCCATCTCGCAGCTGGACGCTGGCACCGACGATGCAGAAGGGCACCGGGTTGGTGGTGTGGGCAGTCATGGGAGACACGCCGTCGTCCTGGAACATCTGCTCGCTGTTGCCGTGGTCGGCGGTGATGAGGGTGATGCCGCCCATCTTGCTGGTGGCTTCCACCACCTGACCCACGCAGCGGTCTACCGTCTCCACAGCCAGACGAGCGGCTTCGTAGACGCCGGTGTGACCGACCATATCACAGTTGGCGAAGTTCAGGATGATGACGTCATAATTGCCGCTCTCGATCCGTTCCACGCAGGCGGCAGCTACTTCATTGGCGGACATATCCGGCTTCATGTCATAAGTAGCCACCTTAGGGGACGGGATGAGCACCCGTTCTTCCCCGGGGAACACCGTCTCTACGCCGCCGTTGAAGAAGAAGGTCACGTGGGCATACTTTTCCGTCTCCGCAATGCGCAGCTGGGTCAGACCCAGCTTGGAGATATACTCGCCAAAGACGTTCTTCAGCGCCTCACTGGGGTAAGCTACCTCCACGTTCGGCATACTGGCGTCGTAACAAGTGGTGCAGACGAACTGGACCGGGAAGAATCCCTTCTTCCGCTCGAACCCGTCAAAGTCCGGATCCACCAGGGTACGGGTAATCTGCCGTGCCCGGTCGGGGCGGAAGTTCATAAAGATGACGGTGTCATTGGGCTGGATCTCCGCCTCTTTCACACAGACCACTGGGGTCATGAACTCGTCGGTGACCTCCTTATTATAGGAACCCTGCACGGCATCCAACGGGTCGGGGATATAGGTGGCTTCCCCGTAGACCATGGCCGCATAGGCTTTCTCTGTCCGATCCCAGTTGGTGTCTCGATCCATGGCATAGTATCTGCCCTGGACGGTGACGATCTGAGCGCCGTACTGCTTGCAATACTCCTGCATCTGAGCCACGAAGCCCTTGCCGGAGGTAGGCGGCACGTCACGGCCGTCCAGGAAGCAGTGGACGTAGATCTTAGGACAACCCAGCTCAGCGGCCATCTTCACCGCCGCCTGGATGTGGGTGATGTGGGAGTGGACGCCGCCGTCGGACAGCAGACCCATGATGTGGACAGCCGTCCCCTGATCCTTAGCGGCCAGCATGGCCTTCTTATAGGCCGGATTCTGGAAGAAGGCGCCCTGGTCGATGTCTCTGGAGATCTTGGGCAGATCCTGATAGACCACGCGGCCTGCGCCAATATTGGTATGACCCACCTCGCTGTTGCCCATCTGCCCTGCCGGCAGACCTACGTCGATACCGGAAGCGGAGAGCTTGCTGGTGGGATTTTCGGCAAAGAGCTTATCCAGGACGGGAGTGGGTGCGGATCTGACCGCATTGCCCTGCTCTTCGTCCCGCAGTCCGAAGCCGTCCATGATAATCAATGTTGTCGGTGTTTTCATGTGGAACCTCTCTCTCAACGCCAGCGCAGCCGCTGCACGCAGCTTATGCCGGTTGACTCAAGTTGTATTTTGGCCAAATACGGATCGGGCGGGGATATCCCTGCCCGATGCTGTGGCAGCAGCCGACCAGGGTCATTCCTGGTTGGCTGCGTTGATGATCTCGGTAAACTTCTTCGGTACCAGGGAAGCACCGCCGATGAGGCCGCCGTCCACGTCCGGCTGTGCCAGCAGGTCATGGGCGTTGTTCTCGTTCATGGAGCCGCCGTACAGGATGGTCACGCTCCGTGCCACTCTGGCGCCGTACAGCTTGCGGATGACGGTGCGGATCTCTTCACAGACCTCGTTGGCCTGCTCTGCCGTTGCGGTGTCACCGGTGCCGATGGCCCACAGGGGTTCGTATGCAATGACAACGTGACGGATCTTCTCGGCGGGGATGCCGGACAGAGCGGTCTTCACCTGCAGGTCGATGACCTCCTTGGTCACCCCCAGCTCCCGCTGTTCCTTGGACTCGCCTACGCAGACGATGGGGTACAGCCCTGCGTCGATGGCGGCGTGGGTCTTGCGGTTGACGATGATGTCGTTGTCATTCCAATACTGACGGCGTTCGGAGTGGCCGATGATGGCGTACTTCACGTTCAGCTCCTTGAGCATGGCAGCGGAGACCTCGCCGGTAAAGGCACCGTGATCCTCAAAGTGGATGTTCTGGGCGCCGATCATCACGCGGGTGTCCTTGAATGCCTTCTGAGCTGCCGGGATGTTCACAAAGGGGACGCACAGGAGGATGTCACACCACTTTGCCTTGGGCAGCATGGCCTTCAGTTCGTCCGCAAACGCCTTGGTCTCGGAAGCGGTCTTATTCATTTTCCAGTTACCGGCGATAATGGTCTTACGATATCTTCTATTCATGATAAAATTCCCTCTTTCTATCATTTCATGCGCGCAGATAGGGTTCTGCCGCCATGGGATTGTCAGTTGCGCGCTCCATTCTATGCCGGGATGCCAGAAGAGCGCTGGTTGGCGCACTTTGGGGGGATCTGCGCCCTATCCCCAGTTCCCTTATGTCATTCCCTCTTTGGTCCCCCAAAGCCTGGCCGCTCTGGGGAACCCAGGGAGCTGTGTCTTCGTTATTCTTTGTCCATCAGTGCTGCCACACCAGGCAGTTCCTTGCCCTCCATGAATTCCAAAGAAGCGCCGCCGCCGGTGGAGATGTGGGTCATCTTGTCGGCAAAGCCCATCTGCTGGACCGCTGCTGCACTGTCGCCGCCGCCGATGATGGTGATGGCGTCGCTGTCGGCCAGCGCCTGTGCCACAGCACGGGTGCCTTCTGCGAAAGCGGGGAACTCAAAGACGCCCATAGGGCCGTTCCAGATGACGGTGCCGGCGCCTTCAATGGCCTTTGCGTACAGCTTGCGGGTCTCGGGACCGATGTCCATGCCCATCTTGTCAGCGGGGATCTTGTCAGCGGGATACACTTCGGGCTTGGAGTCTGCGGAATATTCGGCGGCACACACATTGTCCACCGGCAGCAGGAGCTTGACGCCCTTGTCAGCGGCCTTTTTGATCATTTCGTTGGCGTAATCCATCCAGTCCTCTTCCAGCAGAGAGGTGCCGATCTCACCGCCCTGTGCCTTGGCGAAGGTATAAGCCATGCCGCCGCCGATGATGACGGTATCGGCCAGCTCCAGCAGGTTGTTGATGACGCCGATCTTAGAGGAGACCTTGCTGCCGCCCAGAACGGCCACCAGGGGACGCTTGGGGTTGGCCAGTGCGCCGCCGATGATCTCCAGTTCCTTCTGGATGAGGAAGCCGGACACGGCAGGCAGATAGTTGGCGACGCCAGCGGTGGAGGCGTGAGCGCGGTGGACGGTGCCGAAGGCGTCGGAAACGTAGACGTCCGCCATATCAGCCAGTGCCTTGGCGAAAGCGGGGTCGTTCTTCTCCTCACCCGGTTCAAAGCGCAGGTTCTCCAACAGCATGATCTGACCAGGCTGGAGTGCAGCTGCCTTAGCGGTGGCATCGGGGCCGATGACGTCAGCGGTCAGGGGCACGTCCTGACCCAGCAGCTCGCTCAGGCGCTTTGCCACGGGAGCCAGGGTCAGCTCTTCCTTCCACTTGCCCTTGGGCTTGCCCATATGGGAGCAGGCAATGACTGCCGCGTTCTGCTCCAGCAGGTAGCGGATGGTGGGCAGAGCTTCCCGGATGCGCTTGTCATCCAGGATGGTGCCGTCATTGCTCTTGGCCATGGGCACGTTAAAGTCGCAGCGCAGCAGAACCTTCTTGCCTGCCACGTCAATATCAGTAACCGTCTTCTTGTTGTAGTTCATCTTTCCTACTCCTTTCCTATCCCTTACCATAAAAAGCATCTAAACCGTCCCCGTCTCCGCCATTTCCCCCTCTCCGGACAGACCCGGAAAACCTTGCTGCCGCAGGGCCTCATAGGCCAGGACAGCGGCGGAGTTGGACAGGTTCAGGCATCGCGCACCCGGAACCATCGGGATGCGGACACAACGATGATAATACTCGGTGCGGAACCACTCGGGCAGACCGGCGGTCTCCTTACCGAAGAACAGGTAGCAGTCCGGCTCGTAACGCACCTGGGTATAGCTCTGGGGCGCTTTGGAGCTGGCCAGCCACAGGCAATCTTTGGCATCTGGATGTTGGGCAAAAAAATCCGCCAGATCCTCGTAAACAGTGACGGACACCTGGCTCCAATAGTCCAGACCTGCCCGCCGCACTGCTGACGCACTGACGTCAAAGCCCAAAGGGCGAATCAAATGCAGACTGCTCTTGGTCACGGCACAGGTACGGGCGATATTTCCAGTATTCTGCGGAATCTCCGGTTCTACTAACACGATATGCACCACGAACCATGCACCTCCCCATTCAACTTTCCTGACCCGACGCATCCGCTGGATACAGACCCGTCCGGCCGAGGAATGATTTTTAGCACGGTCTATTCTAGCCCAATTCCATTTGAAAATCAACACCATTTTCCGCTTTTTCCAGGGGAAATATCATTATTTTTGCCCGTATCAATAAAAAAACTTTGCTTTTCACAAAAATAATCTATTTTAGCTCATTGGGGACTTACCCACCAGAAGGGCGGCTTTCTCCCCTGTTTGGCACCCCTATAGAAAGCAGGATTGCCTGCAAAATCAGGAAGTCCCTGCCGCAAACACAGGGGTGGTGTTTTATGTCCTTTTCTGCTATACTTTACATTCTGTATATTTTTTCATATTCAGCAAACGCAAAATAACACCATCTACTAGGAGGGAAGCGACCATGAGACACAAAGTAAAAGTGACTGTCCTTGACAAAAAGTTGTATCCGGAATTGCAGCAGCACTACTGCGCTGACCCCCACTCCGGCGTCTGTCCCTGCTACAACGTGGGCGACGAGTTCGTCTTCTATCGGGACGAAGAGCGAGATGATTTCTGGCACATGGGCTTGGGTACCCTGACAAAGACCACCGGCGACCCCCACACCGTGGCCGGCGGGCCGACCCTTCCCTTCTGTTCCGAAGCCTGGGACGCCATTTCCCGGTATATCTACACCGGTCTCCAGGGCGGCTCCATCATGAAGGGCTGGATGAAGGAGGAGAACACCATGATCACCTGCTGCTCCGACGGCACCCGGCCGGTTATTTTTAAGATCGAACGGCTGGACTACGAATGAGAAGCGGCGACGCTAGATTTCAACAAAATGAAAGCACCCACGCCGCCAGGCAGAACATGACCAAACTGACATAATATTCTGGAAAGGAGCACAAAATGCCACGCCCAGTCAATCCAAACGACACCACACGAGCAGCTGCATACGCACTCTGGATGCAGGCGCCCAACCCCATGGTGACCTTTTTCAAGACCCTCGATGTGACCCACCTGGTGAAGCTGTCCCGGAAGCGGGGACTGAAATTCAATATGCTGCTGGACTACTGCATCGGCAAAGCAGCTGTAGACATCCCAGAATTCTATCTGCTCCCGGTGGGAGGGACCCTGATGCAATACGACTCCATCGCCGTCAACACCATTGTCCTGAATCGAACCAGCCAGGTCAGCTCCTGCGACCTCCCCTATTCGGACACCCTGGAGCAGTTCAATCGGGACTACCTGACCTACACCGCCCAGACAGCAGAGACCTGCCAAGACCACGACCTGTCAGAGGAAAGCATGGTCATCGGCACTTCGGCCATTGTGGACACGGAGTTGGACGGTGCGGTGGGGATGAACAGCGGCATCTTCAACAATCCCTTCCTCATCTGGGGCAAATACCGCAAACGGTGGTTCCGGTATGAGCTGCCCATCTCGTTCCAATTTCATCATACGCAGATGGACGGCGCCCATGCGGGCAGATTCCTGGGGAATTTGCAGCGGGAGATCGACCAGCTGCGCTGAAAAAGAGGGCAGACACAGTTGTGTCTGCCCTCTTGGGATTTTGCCTTTGATTCGATGTTATTCCACAGGAACGGTCCAGCCCTTGGTGTCTTCGATCTTGCCCCACTGGATGCCGGTGAGGGTGTCGTAGAGCTTCTGGGTCAGAGGGCCGATCTTGCCGTCGGAGATGTGGGCGACCTTGTCCATCCACTTCAGTTCCTTGACCGGGGAGACCACAGCGGCAGTGCCGGTGCCGAAGACCTCTTCCAGCTTGCCGTCTTCGGCAGCCTTCATGATGTCAGCGATGGCCAGTCTGCCCTCGATGACCTCATAGCCCCAATCACGGCACAGCTCGATGCAGCTGCGGCGGGTGACGCCGGGCAGGACGGTGCCCACGCAGGGAGCGGTGTAGATCTTGCCGTCGATCTTGAACATGATGTTCATAGCGCCGACTTCTTCCACGTACTTCTTTTCCACGCCGTCCAGCCACAGCACCTGGGCATAGCCCTGCTGTTCGGCCATGTCACCGGCCTTGATGGAAGCAGCGTAGTTGCCGCCGCACTTGCAGAAGCCGGTCAGGCCAGGTGCTGCACGGATGTATTCATCCTCGACGTAGATGCGCACGGGAGCCAGGCCTTCGGCATAGTAAGCGCCGGAGGGAGCGGTGATGATGCAGAAGCGATAGTGCTTGGAAGCGTGGACGCCCAGGCCCACGTCGGTGGCGATCATGAAGGGGCGGATATACAGGGAAGTGCCGTCGGTGTGGGGCACCCAATCCTGATCCACCTTCACCAGAGCCTTGACGGCCTGCACAAAGTCTTCCACGGGGATATTGGGCATACACATACGGTCAGCGGAGTCGTTGCTGCGCTGGGCGTTGCAGTCCGGGCGGAAGAGCTGGATCTTGCCTTCTGCGGTACGATATGCCTTCAGACCTTCGAAGATCTCCTGTGCATAGTGGAACACCACGGTAGCCGGGTCCATCTGGAAGGGCTGATAGGGGATGATTCTGGCGTCATGCCAGCCGTTGTCAGGATCGTAGTCCATGACGAACATATGGTCGGAAAATTCCTTGCCGAAGCCCAGTTTGCTCTCATCAGCAGGCTTTGTCTTCGGGGTCTTAGTCAATTCAACACGGATATCCAACATAAGAGGTGCCTCCCTAATCAATATCAATCATCACCTTTTCAGGGGAACCTGAAAAGAGGGCGATCTGTTTCGCTGTTATTGTATCATACAACCAACCAAATGACCAGACTGTATCGTATGATACATTTTCTCCCACATTCCGTCCCTTTTCCCGGTCTTTTGCCGCCTTCCAGGGGGAAAATTCACAAAATAAGGTTGTTTTTTTCCGCCCCTTCTTCCATAATAGGAGTATTCTTTCTGTCATATTTTGTCCAATGGGAGTGAACGCACATGAAAACACTTCTTTTCATCTATAATCCCGCCGCTGGCAAGGCCAAGATCACCAGCGCCCTGGGAGAAGTGACCGCTCTGTTTCAGAAGGAAGACTGGCTGGTCACCCTATACGCCACCAAAGCAGCTGGCGACGCCGTGAAAGCCGTCCAGGAGCTGGGCGGCACCTATGACCGCATCGTCTGTTCCGGCGGCGACGGCACCCTCAGCGAGGTGGTCACCGGCATGATCCACGGCGGCCTCAAGCAGCCCCTGGGGTATCTCCCCGCCGGCAGCACCAACGATTTCTCCAAGACCCTCCGCCTCCCTGCCAACCTCCCAAAAGCCGCAGCCATCGCAGCGGCTGGGGAACCCTTCGCCTGCGACATGGGGCAGTTCAACGACAGCCACATCTTTGTCTACGTGGCTGCCTTTGGCCTGTTCACCAACGTGGCCTATGAGACTCCTCAGGAGATCAAGCAAATTTTGGGGCACGCGGCCTACGTGCTGAAGGGCATCCAGAGCCTGACCGACATCACCAGCTACTCTATGACCATCGAGCATGACGGCATTGTGGAGGAAGGCAACTTCATCTACGGCATGGTCTCCAACTCCGTTTCCGTAGGTGGATTCCAGGGGATGAAGAATCATGACGTGGTGCTGGACGACGGCAAGTTTGAAGTTCTGTTGGTGGAGACCCCCACCTCTCTGGCGCAGCTCAACGCCATCATCGCCGCCCTGCTTGCCCGGACGCCCAACGAGAAGGTCCGTTCCTTCCAGACCAGCAACATCTCCTTTCACTGCAACACACCAGTGGCTTGGACCCTGGACGGCGAGTACGGCGGTGACCATGCGGACACCCACGTGGAGATCCTGCCCCAGGTGGTGCAGATGATCCGAGGGGAGGATGCCGTATGACCGACACCATTGCCGCCATCGCCACCGGTTACGCCCGGACGGCCATCGGCATTTTGCGCATTTCGGGGCCGGAGGCTCGTCAGGTGCTGGCCAAGGTGTTCACTCCTTTTGCGGGAAAGACACCGTTATTGGAGCGTCCCGCCCAGTCCCTCATCTACGGTCAGCTCCACGACGCAGACGGCGCTGTGCTGGACAACTGCCTGGCCACCTTCTCCGTCGCTCCCGCCAGCTACACCGGTGAGGACACGGCGGAGCTGCAGTGCCACGGCTCCCCCACCATGCTGGCCGCTGGCCTGGAGGCGTTGTTCGCCGCCGGTGCGCGGCAGGCCAAGGCGGGGGAATTTACCCGGCGCGCCTTCTTGAATGGCAAGATGGATTTGACCCAGGCGGAAGCAGTCATCGACCTGATCGACGCGGAAACCGTCTCCGCCGCCAAAAACGCTGTGGGACAGCTGTCCGGCGCCATGGGAAAGAAAATCGACGGGATTTACAACCAACTGGTAGACCTGCTGGCTCACTTCCATGCGGTGCTGGACTACCCAGATGAAGATATCGAACCCTTTGAGGCAGAAGAGATTGCCCAGAGCGTAGGCAAGGTCGCCCAAGACCTGGCCGCCCTCCGCGCCACCTATCGCCGGGGCAAACAGCTGACCCAGGGCGTCCCCTGCGCCATCGTCGGCAGACCCAACGCCGGGAAAAGCTCCCTGCTC
This sequence comes from uncultured Oscillospiraceae bacterium, assembly GCA_934565425.1. GTDB lineage: Bacteria > Bacillota > Clostridia > Oscillospirales > Oscillospiraceae > Onthomonas. The sequence continues at coordinate 7,536 of CAKTHW010000003.1, read as the reverse complement.
AACGCCATCCTAGGCTACGACCGGGCCATTGTCACCGACATCCCCGGCACCACCCGGGACACGGTGGAGGAAAAAGCTGTGCTGGGCGGTGTGCTGCTGCGGCTCATCGACACAGCTGGCCTGCGAGAGACTGGCGACGTGGTGGAACAGATGGGCGTGCGCCGGAGTCTGGACGCTTTGGAGCGAGCCGAGCTGGCACTGGTGGTGCTGGACGGCAGCACTCCGCTGGACGACAACGATAAGATGGTGCTGGACGCCGCCGGTCAGGTGGAGGAGTGCATCATTTTGGTGAACAAATCCGACCTGCCCCAGCAGGCTGACCTGTCCGGACTGGCACAGGCTCCCCTGGTCATCAGCGCCAAAGCGGGCACCGGTCTGGACGCCCTGGAAGCGGAGATCGCCCGGCGGTTCCCGGCTGGTGCAGAACAGCAGGGCGAACTGCTCACCAATGCCCGGCAGGCAGAGGCCGCTCAGCGGGCAGAACAGGCGCTGGAGGCCGTGCGGGACGGGCTGGAGGCTGGCATGTCTCCCGACGCGGTGCTCTCCGACGTGGAGTTTGCTATGGCTGCCCTGGCCGAAGTTACGGGACGACGGGTCACGGAGGATGTGACCGCTCGCATCTTCTCCCGCTTCTGTGTGGGCAAGTGAGTTTGACCGCTTCCTGTTCCAATTTTTTCATTCTTTTGTTTCTTTTTTGTTCTTGAAATTTCCCCCGGCGCGTATATAATGATTCGATACCATCCAAACCCTGTGGAAAGAGGACGATACCTTTATGATTACTACTTTTTGCCCCAAGTGTCATCGCCCCTATGACGTGAGCCTGGGGGAGTGCCCGGTCTGCAGCCGCAAGACAGCCGCGGAACAGAATCAGGCCAAGGCACGGAAGAAAATATCCCTGATGGGCAAGCGCAACCACCCTGCCCCTAAGCCCCCCAAAGAACCGTCTGCGGCCGAGACCCCCAAGCGGCATATCACGCCGCCGAAGAAGGTGGATCCGGACGCCACGATGATCTTAGATCACCCGCTGATCCTGGACGACGTACCGGCAGCACCGGAACCCGTCGTCCCCACCCCGCCTCCTGCCAAACCGGAACCGGCCAAGAAGCCGGCGAAGAAAAAGCGGCAGCGGCGGGAGATCCCCATCCTGGCCATTTTGCTCTGCATCGTCATCCTGTTCCTGCTCATCGTCGGCGGCGCTGCCGTCATGCGCGGTCTGGGCAGCACCACGGCGGGCACCTCCGCTCCCTCCTCCAGTCAGGCGGAACCGGACAACAAACAGGATACCAAGCAGGAGGACAAAAAGGACACCAAGACGGATACCAAACAGGACGACCAGAATACGGGCAACACCACCGGTGACAACACCCAGACACCGACCGAACCCACCACCCCCACCGAACCGACCACGCCGACGGAGCCCACGACGCCCACTGAGCCGACCACGCCCACCGAGCCCACGACCCCGACGGAGCCGACCGAACCCACAACACCTACTGAGCCCACCACCCCCACGGAGCCCACGACGCCCAGTGAAGGTGGCGACACTACGACTACAGACCCGACGACGCCGGAAGGATAAGGCTTTGTTGGGATAGAAAAAGAGAGAGGAAACCATAACATCATGAACCAAGAACTGTTTTTACTGAAGATGGGCGAGATCGTCCTGAAAGGCTTGAACCGCCGCCGGTTTGAAGAGCGGCTGATGGGCAACCTCCAGCGCCGTCTCCACCCCTACGGCCGCTTCCGAGCCATCTCCCGCCAGTCCATCGTCTACGTGGAACCCCTGGAGGAGACCTGTGATCTGGACGGCGCATGGGAGTCCATGAAGCAGCTGTTTGGCATCGTGGGCCTGTCCCGTGCCAAATCCTGCGAGAAGAACCCGGACGCCTTTTTCCAGGCCGCCTGCGCCTATCTGGATGAGGACCTGAAAAACGCCAAGAGCTTCAAGGTGGAGTCCAAACGCAGCGACAAGACCTTCCCCATGACCTCCATCGAGCTGAGCCAGTACGTAGGCGGCCTGCTCTCGGAAGCCTATCCCCACTTGAAGGTGGACGTCCACAATCCGGAGCTGATCGTCCATCTGGAAGTCCGCGATTTCGCCGGTTATGTCCACGCCAACCCGGAACCGGGCGCCGGCGGTCTGCCGGTGGGCGTGGGCGGACGTGCTGTAGCACTGCTCTCCGGCGGCATTGACTCCCCGGTGGCCTGCTACATGATGGCCAAGCGCGGTCTGGCACTGGAGATGGTCCATTTCTTCAGCTACCCGTACACCTCCAACGAGGCCAAGGAGAAGGTGCTGGAGCTGGCCAGCCTGCTGACTGGCTACTGCGGTCGCTTGACCGTGAACATCGTCCCCTTCACCGGCATCCAGGAGGAGCTGCGCCGGAGCTGTCCGGAGCCCTACTTCACCCTGGCCATGCGTCGGTTCATGATGCGCATTTCTGAGATGATCGCAGACCGGGTGGGCGCTGGCGCTCTGGTCACCGGCGAGAGCCTGGGACAGGTGGCCAGCCAGACCATGGCGGCGATGGCGGTCACCGAGGACGTGGTAAAAAAGCCTGTCTTCCGTCCCCTGATTGGCATGGACAAGGAGGAGATCGTCAAGATCTCCCGCCATATCGGCACCTTTGACACCTCCATCCTGCCCTACGAGGACTGTTGCACCGTCTTCACCCCCCGTCATCCCCGCACCCAGCCCAAGGTCAGCGACTTTGACGACATCGAGACCAAGTACGACTTTGAAGGTCTGTGCCAGCAGGCATTTGACAACATCGAGCGCGTCCAGATCCCCTTCCGGAATCAGCGGGACGCCTAACAAGGCAAAAAAAGAGCGCCATATTGGCGCTCTTTTTTTCTCTATTTTCGCATGGACAGCTTTCGCAGCACTTCCTGGAAGTAGTCCGGCAGCGGACACTCCACTTCCATCCGCTCCCCTGTCCTGGGGTGCTGGAAGGCCAGTTTTCTGGCGTGGAGGCACTGGCCGATCAGTCCAAAATTCTCTTTCCGTTTCCCGCCGTACACCGGGTCGCCCAGCACCGGGTGCCCGATATAGGCCATGTGGACGCGGATCTGATGGGTGCGGCCGGTCTCCAGGTTGCACTGGATGTGGGTATACCCCGGATAGCGCTCCAGCACCTTCCAATGGGTCACCGCTCGGCGGCCATCGGCTGCCACGGCCATCCGTTTCCGGTCGGTGCGGTGGCGGGCGATGGGGGCATCCACGGTGCCGGTCTCCTCTCGGAAGTTGCCTACCACGATGGCCTCATAGGTACGGGCCAAGGAGTGGTCTTGGAGCTGCTCGGACAGGCTCAGGTGGGCCATGTCGTTTTTCGCCGCGATGATGAGCCCACTGGTATCTCGGTCGATGCGGTGGACGATGCCCGGCCGCAACTGGCCGTTGATGCCGGAGAGGGAGTCGCCGCAGGCATAGAGCAGGGCGTTGACCAGAGTGCCGTCCGGGTGGCCAGGGGCTGGGTGTACCACCATGCCCACTGGTTTGTTGACCACGATGACGTCCTGATCCTCATAGACCACATCCAGCGGAATGTTCTGAGGCACGACCTCCACCGGTTCCGGCTCCGGCAACTGGACGGCCACAGTATCGCCCGCAGAAAACTTGGTGTTTTTCTTCGCCGGTTTCCCGTTCACCGTCACCAATCCCTGTTCCAGCAGTTTCTGTGCACCGCTGCGGGTGAGGGATTCCACCGCCTGGGCTAGGAACTGGTCGGCACGCTGTCCGGTCTGTTCCACCGTCAAGGTGAGCTGACTCATTTCTTCCGCTTGCCTCTGATCTCTCGCTTCCCGTGGACGCGCTCGCAGCGATCCCAGAAGAAGAGGACGTAGATGACCAGCAGGATAGCACCTGTCACCACCAGGATATCCGCCACATTGAAGACGGCGAATCTTATGAAGAGCACCTGGATCATATCGGTCACATAGCCCATGAAGAACCGGTCGATCAGGTTGCCCACTGCGCCGGCCAGGATGAGCATGAGGGTGAAGCGACCGAAGGGGTGGCGAATCCACTTGAAGGCGATGGCCAGGATGAGCAGGATGGAGACCACCAGGGAGACGATGGCCAAGATCATGGTGTACTGGTCAAAGGAGGAAAAGGCCGCGCCGGTGTTTTGGACATAGTTCAGACCCAGCCAGTTGGGGATGAGGACTTTGGTAGCGCCCACCGCCATGGTGGCGCGGATATAGAACTTGGTGGCCTGATCCAGGACGACAAGCAGTGCTGCAATGACAAAGAAAATCATAAACTATCAGCTCCTTTTTCTATTTGCTGTTCCGTTTTCGGAAGATTTACCGCTTTTTCAGGTCGCTGAGGTAATAGGGTTTCATCAGGGAACTCTGCTCGGTGGAATCTTTCTGGCGGGAGTGGCTGATGGGCTGAGGCGGTCTGGGCGGCTTTGTCCGCTTGGCATGGTTGGCCTTGGGTGCCGCACCCTTTCCGCTGGATTTCTGCGGGCTGGCCTGCTTGGCCTTAGGCTCCTTGACCTGCTGGGTCGTTGCCGCTACGGCCAGCTTGGCTTTGGCGCCGTTGGGTTTCTTGCCGCTCCGCCGTTTCCGGCTGTTTTTGGGCTTCTGTTCCCCCGTCACCGCAACTGCCTTGCTGGGCTGCGCCGTCTGCTTGGTCTTGGCCGAATCCTTCTCTTTCCCAGAAGGTTCGGTGTTCTTTTTCCGCCGACGTTCCGGCTTCTTTCTGGCCAGGAGACGGTCGGTGGCATCCTTCCCCTGGGTCAGGACCGGTTCACTGTCCTCCAACCGCAGGCGAGAGGAGAAGGTCTCCTTCAGCTCCCCACCCGGCAGCAGTGACACCCGGCTGAGAGAGGGCACCACCCGGCGGGCGGGACGCTTGTACTTGCGCGTCAAGATGTCCTTGCTGTCAAAGGGCGTGCTGTTGTCCAGCATCTGCTCCGTCCGCGGCGGCAGCAAGTCCAGAGAGTAGTAAGGGATCTCCCCTTCCTCCGACCACACCGGTGCAGCCGGTTCAGCAGGCAGTTCCTCCGGTTGGGTGACCGGCAGCACTTCCTTGGGCGTCAGGGCAGGCTTGGCCTGCTCTTTTTTCTTGGACTTTTTCTTCGCGCTCACAGAAGGCTCCAGCACCGGCGTCATTTGAGCATCCGTCTTGGCTGCCTCTGCCTTCCGGGCATTGCGCTTCTCCCGCGCCGCCTTGCGAGACTCCTGATCCTCCGGGTTCACGATCTTCCCCCGTTTGTCCCGCACCGGCGCTTCAAAGCGCTGCATGGGCCAGGGATGATCCTCCACCTTGGGCACCTGTTTGCCCATGAGCTTCTCCACCTCTTTCAGCAGGGGCTGCTCCACATAGTCGTAGAGGGTGAAGGCCATGCCGTCGTGGCCAGCGCGACCGGTCCGACCGATACGGTGGATATAGGTCTCGGGCACTTCAGGCAGGTTATAGTTGAACACACAGGGCATATCCTGGATGTCCAAGCCGCGGGCGGCGATGTCAGTGGCCACCAGCACCCGGATCTTTCCGGATTTGAAGTTGGCCAGGGCGGTCTGACGGGCGGTCTGAGACTTGTTGCCGTGGATGGCGGCGGCAGAGACCCCCGCTCGGTTCAGGTCACGGCTGACCTTGTCCGCACCGTGCTTGGTGCGGGTGAAGACCAGGGCGGAGGAGATGTTTTTCTGCTCCAAGATCCAGACCATCAGTTTGGTCTTGTTCTCCCGGTCCACCGGCCAAGCAGACTGCTGGATGACCTCCACCGGGGAGGACACCGGGTCCACAGCCACCCGTGCCGGGTGGTCTAAGAGGCGGTTGACCAAATCCATGATCTCGTCGGGCATGGTGGCGGAGAAGAACAGGGTCTGCTTTTTCTCCGGCAGCCACTTTAAAATCTTCCGCACGTCATGGATGAACCCCATATCTAGCATCCGGTCTGCCTCGTCCAGCACGAAGATCTCCAGCTGAGACAAGTCCAGCAGTCCCTGTCCGTACAGGTCTGCCAGGCGGCCGGGCGTGGCGATGAGGATCTCTGCCCCGGCCTGGATGGCGTCCACCTGGGGCTTCTGGCCCACGCCGCCGTAGATGACCACGCTCTTCAGGGGCAGATACTTGCCATAGTGCTCCACCTGCTCCTGATTCTGGATGGCCAGCTCCCGGGTGGGGGTCAGGATGAGTGCCCGGATGGGGGGCTTGCCCTGTTTGCCGGTCACCGGATTCTGGGTGAGCCGCTGCAGGATGGGCACAGCAAAGGCGCAGGTTTTTCCCGTTCCGGTGCGAGCACTGCCCAGCACGTCCCGACCTTCCAAGGCCGGGGGGATGGCGCCAGCCTGGATGGCAGTAGGCTGGGTGTATCCTTGCTCGGACAGTGCCCTTCGGATGGGTTCGATTAACTGTAACTGTTCAAAATCCAAAGGTTGATTGCTCCTTCAGGCGGCCAAAAGACGCCGCCATCTCTCAAATTTGGTTCCGTCATTCCGACGGCAGGGAGGCTGACCGGAGTTTCTCTGTTTCCTTCCTCCCATCCGTTCCCATAGAACGGAGCCGATGCAGTTGATAGGCTTACGCTAACCCGGCCATCCGGCGCATGGGGTCCCGCAGGAAGCGGTTGACCAGGGCGATGACCCGTCCGGTGAACAGGACGGTTGCCACGGTGCCCAGGCCAATGCCGATGACGGTGCCGTCTAACAGCAGACTGATGGTCACGGTCACCACCACGCAGGCCAGGTCGAAAAGGTTTTTGCACAGGCCCATGTTCTTGCCGCTGCGCTGGCTGATGCTGTCCACCAGGCCATCCGCCGGGTTGGGGGCCAGCTCCATGTTGACCATCATGCACACGCCGATGCCGGTGAGCAGGATGGCCAATGCCAGCAGGGTCAAGCGCAGGGGCCAGGAGGGGTTGGGAAAGGACAAGGTCTTGCTGTACCATCCTACCAGCCAGCCGGAAAGAAAACTGACCGGAAACTGTAGCACGTCCAGGATCCCAAACCGCCGCCCCTTGATGGGCAGCTGTACCGCCACGCAGAGCAGGTAAAAGAGGGTGACCACCCAGCCCAAATCCCATCCAAAGAGGACGGAGAGGCTGTTGGGCACGGAGATGATCGGCGAGACGCCCAGAAGGGTCTTGGTGTTCAGAGTGATGCCACAGGTGAGCACCAACATCCCGACGCCATAGCAGACCAATCGCCTCATCCAATATTTGACGCTTTTTTCTTTCATGATCCTTGCCTCTTGAAGCCTAACATTCGGCCAGTTTAATATTATACCAAAGTTGCCTAACCTGCGCAAGAAAAACGGTCAGCAAAATACGATCTCTCCCTCGTGCATTTCCTTCACCCGTGCCAGGGACTCCACCCGGACCCCTTTGGCCCGGATGCGTTCGCCGCCGGGCTGGAAGGCTTTTTCCACTGCGATGCCGGCACCGACGACGGTCGCGCCTGCCTGCTGGACCAGGTCCATGAGGCCCTCCCGCGCCGCACCGTTGGCCAGGAAATCATCGATCAAAAGCACACGGTCGCCTTTTCCCAGAAATTCCTTGGATACGATGATGTCATAGATCCTTCCAT
>CAKTHW010000002.1 GCA_934565425.1 uncultured Oscillospiraceae bacterium | reverse complement strand
CAAGGTCATCTATGACGGCCACAAGTCCAAGCTGGAGCTGGAAGCTTATCTGGGCGACGGCAAGACCTGGACGGACGGTAAGCTGTATGTGGCCACCGAGGCCACCCTGGTGGGCTCCAAGACCCAGCCCTATGCAGACCCCCTGACCGGTTACCGTATGGTCAAGGGCAAGATGTACAAGTACACCAAGGGCACCGGCGTCCTGTTCACCGGCGTCTACAACGGCACAGAATCCAACCTGAAGAAGTACAAGGGATTCTATTTCTCCAAGGGTGAAGAAGTGAAGCCTGAGGACGGCTGGAAAACCGTTGGCGGCAAGCGTTATTACAACAAGAACGGCAAGCCTCTGGTGGGTTGGCACTATGTGAAGTGCAACGGCAGCACCTACTATTACTACTTCGACAAGGACGGCGCTCAGGTCAAGGATCTGTTCGCTCACTTCGGCAAGAGCTACATGAAGAAGAAGATGGTCGTCAACGTCAACCGTCCCAACCACACCGTGGATATGCTGCTCTACAACTCCAAGACCAAGAAGTATGACATCCCCGCCAAGAGCTTCGTCACCACCACTCCCGAGGAGAACGCTCACTTCAAGACTGGCAGCTACAAGCTGACCTATCGCCGTCGTTGGTGGTCCTTCACCAACCCGGACTCCAAGAAGACCAGCTATTATCAGTACGCCACCCGTGTCCAGGGCACCTATGGTGCGCTCATCCATTCCTCCCGCTACACTGCAAAGAGCGTGAAGGCACTGGCATGGAAGACCTACAACAATCTGGGCGCCAATCGTTCCTACTACTGCATCCGCGTGCAGTGCGGCAACGCCAAGCTGATCTATGACTGCGTCGGCTATCAGGGTTCCGGCAAGGTGCTGTGCAAGTTCTCCAACAGCAAGACCAAGGGGCCCAACGGCAAGGTCACCATCGCCAACAGCGGCGGCAAGGTCAAGGCCGGCACCAAGATGGATCCCACCGACCCTGCTGCAAAGAAGTAACCAACCGATGAGGAACACTTGATTCCTCGCAAGTGACAAAATAACGCCCACACTGGTTTTCGTAACCGGTGTGGGCGTTTTGTTGTTTGTTGTTCTGTCACTTGATGACGTCCGCGAACTGTCCGCCTACCAGGTCGCAGAGGGCTTGGGGGGACAGGGTGACCTGCTCGCCGATCTTGCCGGCGGAGACGGAGATGTTGTCGTAGGTCAGGGCGCTGGCGTGGAAGGTGGTGAAGAAGGGCTTCTTCATGCCCACGGGAGAACAGCCGCCGCGGACGTAGCCGGTGAGGGGGAGCAGCTCGGACACGTGGAGCATGGCCACGCTCTTCTCGCCCACCGCTTTGGCGGCTTTTTTCAGATCCAGCTCTTCCGCCACCGGGATGTCGAAGACGTAATACTCTCCGCTGGCGCCGCGGGTCACCAGGGTCTTGAAGACGCTCCCCGGGTCCTGTCCCATGCTCTTGGCCACGGTCACACCGTCTACGGCGACCCCCTCCTCGTGGGGATATTCTCTGGCGGTGTATGGAATCTTTTTCTGGTCCAGGATGCGCATGACGTTGGTTTTTTTCTGCTTTTTTCCCATGGAAATCCCCTCCCCCATTTTTGGGCTTTTTCCCATTATACCAGACCAAAACCGCCGGGACAAGCGGTCACTTTTTATGTTCCCTCCATTGTATTTATGGGAGGAATTTGATATAATTTAAGTTAATCTTATTTTACATCTTTTCGATTGGATGGACGTCAACCGCTGGGGGATTGACGTCATTGAGGAAGCGACAAACATGAAATTTAAGAACTGGACTTTGACCCCCTGTAACCCAAACGCCGCCGCGGAACTGGAATCCGCCGGCATCCCTCCCCTCTCCGCCCTCGTCCTGGCCGCCCGCGGCTTTGACCGTGGAGAGCAGGCCAAGGATTTTTTGAGCTGCGCTGTCTCCCGCCTCCATGACCCCATGACCATGAAGGGCATGCCGGAGGCGGTGGAGCGGATTGCCCGCGCGCTGGCGGCAGGGGAAACCATCTGCGTCTATGGCGACTATGATGTGGATGGGATCACCGCCACCTGTCTGCTCACCGATTACCTGCGCAGTCAAGGTGGCAACGTCATCCCCTACGTGCCCGACCGCATCCGGGAGGGGTACTCCCTGAACCCGGAGACCATCGACTCCCTGGCACAGCGTGGGGTGACCCTCATCATCACGGTGGACTGCGGCATCACCAACCTGGACGAAGTGACCCACGCCAGTGCGCTGGGTCTGGATGTGGTCATCACTGACCACCACGAGTGCAAGGAAATTTTGCCTGACGCCTGCGCCATCGTCAACCCCCATCAGCCGGGGTGTCCCTACCCCTTCCAGGAGCTGGCCGGGGTGGGTGTGGCGCTGAAGCTGGTGCTGGCACTGGGTGGTGCGGAGCGACAGGACGCGCTGCTGCTGGAATACGCCGACCTGGCCGCCATCGGCACGGTGGCAGACGTGATGCAGCTCACCGGCGAGAACCGCTCCATCGTGACCTTGGGACTGAACCTGATCCCCAACACCCGGCGGGTGGGGCTGGCCATGCTGCTGAAAGAGTCCCGCATCAACGAAAAACCCATCACCGCCTCCTTTATCAGCTTTTCTCTGGCTCCTCGCATCAACGCAGCCGGCCGGATGGGCTGTCCCTTCTTGGCGGTGGACTTACTGCTCACCGACGACCCGCTGCTGGCGGCAGAATTGGCACAGAAGCTGTGTCAGCTGAACCGAGAAAGACAGCTGGTGGAACAGGACATCTTCAGCCAATGCACCACCCTGCTGGATCAGCGTCCCGCCCTGCGGGGCAGCGCCATCGTTTTGGCCGGGGAGAACTGGCATCAGGGCGTGGTGGGCATCGTGGCCTCCCGGTTGGCGGAACGGTATGGGGTGCCTACGTTTATGATCTGCTTAGAGGGCGACCGAGGGAAAGGCTCCTGCCGCAGCAGCGGCGGGTTCCCGTTGTTCTCCGCGCTGGAGCAGTGCAGCGACCTGCTGGAGGGCTTTGGCGGCCACGCCCAGGCGGCGGGGTTCACCATCACCGCCCAACAGATTCCCGCCTTCCGGCGGAAGATGTGCCAGCTGGCGGACGCTTACGCGCCCTTGAAGGAGGGCGGCAGCGACCTGGTATTGGACGCGGTGCTGCCCAATCAGCTGCTGACCTTGGAGAATGTGGAGGCGCTGGAGGCGTTGGAGCCCTTCGGCACCGGCAACCCCCGTCCCACCTTCCTGGTGGAACACGCCACCCTGCTGAGCTACTCCTGCGTGGGCGGCGGGCGACACACCCGGATGCAGGTGGACTGCGATGGGGTCATCTTGGACGCCATCTTCTTCTCCACTACCCCTCGTGCCGCCGGGCTGCGCAGTGGGATGCGGCTGGACTTGGCCTGCTATCCCCAGGTGAACCAATTCCGCGGCTGCCGCACGGTGCAGCTGCTCATCACCGACATCCGTCGGGCGCTGTCCCCGGCGATGGTGGATCTGCGCATCTATCAGCGCTTCCGGGCTGGCGAGGTGCTGAGCAATCAGGAGCTATTGCGGCTGCTGCCTCAGCGGCAGGACTTTGTGGCCACGTGGCGTTATCTGGCCCACTACGCCGGTGACGGCACGCTGACCGAACAGCCCTTGGCGCTGTCCAACCACATCGCCCGCACCTTTGGCCTCCCCTGTGGCTGTTCCCGGACGCTCATCTGTCTGGATGTGTTACAGGAGCGGGGGCTGATCGACCTGGCGGCAGAGGCGGAGGTGCTGCGCATCAGCCTGCGTCAGGTACAACAGAAGGTGGACTTGAATGACTCCACCATCCTGCAACAGCTGCGTCAGCTGCTGGAGGACTCTTAACACGATTTTCAACTTTTACCGTAGCAAAGAAGGAGGCGTTTTTATGGACCCTATGCTGCACTACTACAATGAACTGGAACGGCACGTGCTGTCCTACAATCCAGCCCTGAACAAAACGCTTCTGTACAAGGCGTACTGCTACGCCGCCAAAGCCCATGAGGGGCAGACCCGGAAGGACGGTTCCCCCTACATCACCCATCCTCTGGCGGTGGCCAACATCGTGGCCGATCTGAAGCTGGACACGGACGCCCTCTGTGCCGCCCTGCTCCACGACTGCATCGAGGACACCAAGAGCACCCACGAGGACATCAGCCGGGAATTCTCCCCCACCATCGCTGACCTGGTGGAGGGGGTCACCAAGCTGACCCGGATCAACTACGTGTCCATGGAAGAGAAGCAGATGGAGAATCTGCGCAAGATGCTCATGGCCATGAGCAAGGACATCCGGGTCATCCTGGTCAAGCTCTGCGACCGGCTGCACAATATGCGCACGATGCAGTATCAGACGCCGGAGAAACAGCGGGAAAAGTCCCGGGAGACCCTGGAGATCTACGCCCCCATCGCTCACCGGCTGGGTATGCAGCGCATCAAGTGGGAGCTGGAGGATCTGGCACTGAAATATCTGGACCCCATCGGCTATCAGGAGATTGAGGACGCCCTGGCCAAGCAGGAACAGCGAAACAAGGAATTCATGGTTGCCACCAAGGTACACATCCAGCACCGGCTGGAGGAGGAGGGCATCCACTGCACCATCACCAGCCGCATCAAGCACATTTATTCCATTTACCGCAAGATGTTCGCCCAGCAGAAGACGTTGGGAGAGATTTTCGACCTGTGCGCCTTCCGGGTCATCGTGGACGATGTGGCGGAGTGCTACAACGTGCTGGGGCTGATTCACGATATGTATAACCCGGTGCCTGGCCGGTTCAAGGACTATATCTCCACCCCCAAGCCCAACCTGTATCAGTCCCTCCACACCACCGTCATCGGCAACGCCGGTATCCCCTTTGAGGTGCAGATTCGCACGTGGGAGATGCACGAGACGGCCGAGTACGGCGTGGCGGCACACTGGAAGTACAAGGAGGGGCTGGCCAACTCTGAGGTCAGCGGTGAGAACACCTTTGAGTGGGTGCGCCGTCTGCTGGAGAGCCAGGAGGACACGGACGCGGAGGAATTTGTGGGTTCCCTGAAGGTGGACCTGTTCTCCGACCAGGTGTTCGTGTTCACCCCACAGGGGGAGGTCAAAGGCTTGCCCGCCGGTTCCACCCCCATCGACTTCGCCTACTCCGTCCACTCCGCCGTGGGCAACCACATGACGGGGGCTAAGATCAACGGGCGCATCGTGCCCTTTGAGACCAAGCTCTCCAACGGCGACATTGTGGAGATCTTGACCTCTAAGTCCGCCAAAGGCCCCAGCCGGGACTGGATGAAGCTGTGCAAGAGCAACGAGGCGCGGAACAAAATTCGCCAATGGTTCAAGAAGGAACGGCGGGCGGACAACATCATCCACGGCCGTGCCGCTTTCGAGAGTGAGCTGAAACGGTCGGGGTTCTCTATGACCATGATCTCCAGCGAGGAAAATTTGCCTCGGATGCTGAAAAAGCTCCAGTACAGCACGCTGGAAGACCTGTATGCCGCCATCGGCTACGGTGGGATGACAGCTTTGAAGGCGGTCAACCGTATCCGCAATGAAATTTTGCAGATCAACAAGGAGCATAAGGAGCAGAACGCGGTGCAGGAGCTGGTGGCTGCGGAAGATCAGACCCAGACCATGCACATCAAGACCTCTCTGCCCCCCGACCCGCCTCCTGCCAAGAAACACTGTTCCAAAAACGGCATCATCGTGGACGGCCTGGACAACTGCCTGGTCAAGTTCGCCAAGTGCTGCACTCCCGTCCCCGGTGACCCGGTGGTGGGGTTCATCACCCGCGGCTACGGCGTCTCCGTCCACCGGCAGGACTGTCCCAACGCCACGCCGGAGAAACGGGCGGCGGCCAAAGGGCGCTGGGTGCCGGTGTCCTGGAGCACGGGCAATCTGGACGCCTATCCGACCACGCTGGAGTTGTCCGCCAAGGATCGTCCCGACCTGTTCCTGGACGTGGCAGCTACGCTATCGGCGGCCAAGATCCGAGTGGATTCCATCACCGCCAAGGGCACCCCGGACGGGTTCGCCATCATCACCGTCCTGGTCAGCGTCCGGGATCGGGCGGAGCTGGATATGGTGATGAAAAAGCTCTACTCCATCCGCGATGTCCTGGGCGTCCAACGCGCTAAGGGGTGATCCCCTGTCCCTCCCGCAACAAGTTTCGATACGAGAGGAATGTTATCATGAACAACACGAAATTTTCCACCTTCCGGCAGTTTTTGGCCAGCTTTGTCTTCCTGACCGCAGGTGCTGCGTTGGCTGCCTTTGCCCTGGAAGAGTTTTTGGTCCCCGCCACCATTTTGGACGGGGGCATCGTGGGTGTCAGCATGATCGTCAGCCAGCTGACTCCCATCGCACTGGGTGTGCTCACCTTTGTGCTGAACATCCCCTTCCTCATCATCGGCACCAAGAATATGGGCCTGCGCTTCCTCGTCAGCGCCGGTTACTCCATGACCCTCTTCTCTGTCCTCCTCTCCGTCTTCGCCGGGCTGAAACCGGCCACCTCGGAACCGCTCCTGGCGGTGGTGTTCGGCGGGGTGCTGCTGGGGGCTGGCGTGGGGCTGGTGCTCCGGGGAGGCGGCTGTCTGGATGGGACGGAGACGGTGGCGCTGCTCATCAGCCGCAAGACCAACTTCTCCGTCGGCCAGATCGTCTTCTCCATCAACATCGTCATCTACGCTGCCGCCGGCCTGCTCTTTGGCTGGGATCGCGCCCTGTACTCCCTGCTGACCTACTTTATCACCTTTAAGGTCATCGACATGGTGGAAAACGGCATGGAAGAGGCCAAGTCGGTGATGATCATCACCCAGGACGGCACTGCCATGGCGGACACCATCTTCCAGCAGCTGGGCCGCACCTGCACCATTTTGGAGGGCACCGGCCTCATCAGCGGCGACAAGGCGGTGTTGTACTGCGTCATCACCCGTCTGGAGCTGCCCGCCATGCGGCGCATCATCCGCAACGCCGACCAGTCCGCCTTTGTGACCGTCTCCGACGTGGGCGAGATCATCGGCAACCACATCAAGCAGCTGCCGCCCCAACCGGCGGAGGCTGGCGACGAAACTACCTAACCCCTAACGAGAAAGGACGTGTCCCCTCATGCGTGCTGTTGTCACCCGTGTCTCCTCCGCCTCCGTCACCATCGACGGGAAGGTCAATGGTCAGATCGGTACCGGTTATCTGGTGCTGCTGGGCATCGGGCCGGAGGATACCTCCGCTCAGGTCACTCGGCTGGCGGATAAAATTTGCAATCTGCGGGTATTTTCCGATGAAAACGGGAAAATGAACTTGAATCTGGAGGCGGTGGGCGGCGCTCTGCTGGTCATCAGCCAGTTCACCCTCTACGCCGACCTGAAATCCCGCCGTCCCGGCTTCTCCAAGGCGGCCAAGCCGGACGTGGCCATCCCGCTGTACGAGGAATTCCTGGACGTCTGCCGGAGCCGTGGGTTCCAGGTGGAGCATGGGGAGTTTGGGGCGGATATGCAGGTGGCCTCCGTCAACGACGGGCCGGTGACCCTGCTCTTTGACACGGATACCCTATAAATACCCGCCAGCAACGGCGGAACCGATACCAGTCAACAAGAAAGAATGGAGGACCCAAACCCTATGTTTATCAAATCCTTTACTGTGGGCCCGGTGGCGACCAACTGCTATCTGGTGGCCGATGAGACGACCAAAAAGGGCATCATCATCGATCCCGGCGATCAGGGCGAGCGCATCGCTCAGTTCGCCAAGGAGAGCGGCTACGACTTTGAAAAGATCTTGCTGACCCACGGCCACTGGGATCACACCAGCGGTCTGGACGGCCTGGTGCCCAATCTGAACCGGAACATCCCCATCTACGTCCACCAGCTGGACTATCCCGGCCCTGACACCGGCTTTGGCAAGTCTGACCTGAGCGCTTTTAAAGATCAGATCCGCTTCTACAAGGACGGCGAGACGCTGGAGATGGGCGTGGAGACCATCATCGTCCTCCACACCCCCGGTCACACCCCCGGCAGCGTCACCCTGGCCATCGGCGACAACCTGTTCACCGGCGACACCCTGTTCTGCGGCAGCTGCGGCCGTACCGATTTCCCCGGCAGCAGCCCCAAGGATATGATGGTGTCCCTGTGCTGCCTGGCGGTCATCGACGGCGACTACAACGTCTATCCCGGCCACGACCGGAGCACCACCCTGGACTTCGAGCGCAAGAGCAACCCCTTCATGCGCTACGCCATGGAGAAGTTCGGCCGGAAGTAAACATCACACCCGACAGTCGCTGTCCCCCACGCCGGGTACAGCGACTGTTTCTCTCATTTCATCCACAGGAGAACCACGCCCATGAAACTCTATCTTTTCGGCCACGATTACCGCTACGCTGTCGAACAGAGCCTGCTCACCCTCTTCCCTGACCAGCGCCCGGAGTACCCGGACACGGACCCCAGCGCTGACGATGACGCCGCCTGGTCTACATTGCAGATGCCCCAAGAGGGGCAGGAGAATGTCTCCGCCTCCGCCTGCATCCAGTACCAGGGTCGGACGTCCACCGCCTTTTCCTGGTGTCCGGTGACCGAGCTGACCGGCGGGCTGGTCAACGACCGGGTGCTGCAGCGGCTCATCAAGCAGTCCTTCTACAAGGCCACCGTCCAGCTGACCGGGAAGTTGTTGCCCTGGGGGATGCTGACTGGCATCCGGCCGGCGAAGCTGGCGTCCCGTGCGCTGGAAGCTGGCATGAGTTTGGAGGAAGTGCATACCCTATTCTGGGACACCTATTTCGTCTCCCAGTCCCGGACGGAGCTGGCGCTGGATGCCGCTCAGGCGGGGTTGGCGGTGAAGCGGAGCCTGAAACCGGATGAAATTTCCCTCTACATCGGTATCCCCTTCTGCCCCACCCGCTGCGCCTATTGCAGCTTCGTCTCCGCTGACGTGCAGAAGGCGCTGAAGCTGGTGGAGCCGTATCTGGATGGGTTGTGTCAGGAGATGGCGGCCAGCGCGGAGTATCTCCGGCAGGCGGGGCTGTACATCCGCACCATCTACATCGGCGGCGGCACCCCCACCACCTTGACCGCACCCCAGTTGGAACGGCTGCTGACCCAGGTGGAAACGTGCTTTGACCTGTCCCGGCTGACGGAATACACGGTGGAGGCCGGGCGGCCGGACACCATCACGGCGGACAAAATGGCGGTGCTGATGGCGCACAAAGTGGACCGGGTGTCCGTGAACCCTCAGTCCATGGAGGACACGGTGCTGGAGGCCATGGGACGGAGCCACACGGCGGCGGATATTTTGGACGCCTACGCCATCGTCCGGCAGTCTGGCATCCCCATGGTGAACATGGACCTGATCGCCGGGCTGCCTAAGGACAGCTTGGAGGGGTTTCAGCGCACGTTGGAGCAGGTGCTGGAATTGGCGCCGGAGAACATCACGGTGCATACACTGGCGCTGAAAAAAGGCTCCCGGCTGGCCATGGAGCGGCAGGGACTGCCCTCTGGAGCGGAGACAGCTGGGATGCTGGAGTACGCCTGGCGGCGGCTGCGGGAGGCAGGGTATCTGCCCTACTACCTGTACCGGCAGAAGTATATGTCCGGCTCGTTGGAGAACATTGGCTGGTGCAAGCCTGGGTGCGAGGGCATCTACAACATCTGCATCATGGAGGAGCTGCACACCATCCTGGCTCTGGGCGGCGGCGGTTCCACCAAGCTCACCGACCCGGCGACGGGCAAGATCGTCCGCATCACCAACCCCAAGTATCCCCACGTCTACCTGGAACGGGTGGAGCAGGTGTGCCAGAACAAGGCGGAGCTGGTGCCCTTCCATCTGGCCTTGCGGCAGCGGGCGGAGGAGACAACCTGACGGAGGAAGGAAGGTCGGCCTATGGCATATCAACTCAGTGACATCAACCGCATGGCAGCCCGTGCGCCGGAGGAATTTCTGGCGGAGGCGGACGCTGCGTTTCAGGAAAAAATCTGCGCGGCGGCAGATAAGATCGCCAACAACCTGCGGCAAAGCCCCATCGTCCTGCTCTCCGGCCCCTCTGGGTCGGGGAAGACCACGTCGGCGCTGAAGATCGATCAGGAGCTGAACCGCCGGGGCATCCGCACCCACACCATCTCTATGGACAACTATTTCCGCCCCATCTCTCCGGAGTACACCCCACGGACGTCCGACGGGCTGTATGACCTGGAATCCCCACTCTGCATGGACATGGATTTGCTCAACGAGCACTTCGACGCCCTGAACCGGGGGGAGGAAATCTGCGTGCCCTACTACGACTTCGCCCGGAATCTGCGGGACACCAGCCGGTGTGAGGCCATCCGGCTGGGGAAGGATGAAGTTGTGGTGTTTGAGGGCATCCACGCCCTCAATGACGACCTGGGTGGTAAGCACCCGGAGGCGTTCAAAATCTACCTGTCCGCTCGCTCCAACATTGTGGACGGGTCGGAGACGGTGTTCAAAGGCACCTGGATTCGACTCACCCGTCGGAGCGTCCGGGACATGAACTTCCGGGGCAGCGACGTGACCACCACCTTCGCCCTGTGGGCCAACGTGCGGCGGGGGGAGAAGCTGTACATCTCTCCGTACAAGTACCGTGCCAATCTGATTTTGGACACCGCCCTCCCCTACGAGGTGTGTGTGTTCCGTCAGTATGCCCCCATCCTGCGGCAGGCGCTGCCCAGGGAGAATGTGCGTCAGCGGGAGATGGCGCGGATGATCGACGCGTTCGCGCAGTTCGTGCCCATTGACCCGTCTCTGGTGGCGCCGGACGCTTTGATTCGAGAATTTATCGGGAAACCCGATTTGGGATGAAAAAAATCACCTTGGAAGATTCCAAGGTGATTTTTTATTCGGATAGATTAGAGCAGGCCCTGAATCAGGATGACCAGGATGAGGATAGGCAGAACCCACTGGAAGTAGGGCTTGAGCCACCGGGGGAGCTTGGGGCCGTTCTCGCCCTTGTTGGCCTCGGCCAGGTACTTGTCAAAGCCCCAACCCCACTTACTGACGCAGAAGAGCAGGAAGATGAGGGAGCCGATGGGCAGGAGCAGGTTGCTGACCAGGAAGTCCTCGCTGTCCAGCACGTCGCGGCCACCGATGAGGGTCAGGTCGCTCCACAGGTTGTAGCCCAGGACGCAGGGCAGGCTGGCCACGGCCAGGACGATGCCGTTGACGATGGCGGCCTTTTTGCGGCTCCAACCGAAGGTGTCGATGCACATGGCCATAATGTTCTCAAACACCGCCAGGACGGTGGAGAAGCTGGCAAAGACCATGAACAGGAAGAACAGGGTCCCCCAGAAGCGGCCGCCGGCCATGTTGACGAACACGTTGGGCAGGGTGTCGAAGATGAGGGACGGGCCCTGGTTGGGTTCCACGTTGAAGGAGAAGCAGGCGGGGAAGATGATCATGCCGGACATGAGGGCGACAAAGGTATCCAGGGCGCAGATGCGGACGGATTCGCCGGTCAGGCGGTGTTCGTCGCCCATGTAGCTACCAAAGATCTCCATAGCAGCGATGCCCAGGCTCAAGGTGAAGAATGCCTGATTCATGGCGGCGGTGATGACGTTGCCCAGGCCGTTCTCCTTGATGCTGTCCATGGAGGGGAGCAGGTAGAACTTCATGCCCTCGGCGGCGCCGGACAGGGTAAGGCTGTGGACAGCCAGGACGACGATGAGCACCAGCAGGGCCAGCATCATGCCCTTGGTGATGCGTTCCAGGCCATTTTGCAGGCCGAAGCTGCACACGATGAAGCCGGCCAGCACCACCACTTCCGTCCAGATAGCCATTTCGCCGGGGGAGGACAGGAGGCTGCCGAAGACGGCGCTGACGGCATCGGTAGCCATGCCGCTGGAGAAGGTGCCGGTGAGGAACTTGAAGAAGTAGCTCACCATCCAGCCGGTGACGGTGGTGTAGTACATCATGAGTAAGTAACAGCCCAGCAGGCAGAACCAGCCGTGGATGTGCCACTTCTGGCCGGGCTTTTCCAGAGCCTTATAGCCCAGGACGGCGCTGCGGCGGCTGGCACGGCCGACGGCCAGCTCCATGGTCAGGACAGGGACGCCCATGATGAGCAGGCAGATCAGGTAGAACAGGACAAAGTAGCCGCCGCCGTACTGACCGGCAACGTATGGGAAGCGCCAGACGTTGCCGATCCCGATGGCGCAGCCTGCACTGACCAGCAGGAAGCCCAGGCGGGAGCGGAAATTTTCTCGTTTCATGGTTTTCTCTCCTCTTTCTCACAAGATGTTCTTATTTTACCGTGGATAGACAGGCTTTACAAGGGGGATTTGGGTATGATAAAATAAGAGAAAGTTATACTATGCAAAAAGCACCCGATTTGTCTGTGAAACAGCGTTTGGAGCATTGTTTTTGGCGCAGATACAGTTTCCAAGATACGGTACACTATACAGAGAATCCCGTTCCAATGCTTTCCCCAGTCTAGGAGGCTCCTTATGAACCAGAACCAGCTGAAATACTTCGTCGCCGCCGCCGAGACCCGCAGCTTCACCAAGGCAGCAGAGCAATTCTACATCTCCCAGACCGCCATCACCCAACAGATCCGCCAGCTGGAAGCCTCCCTGGGCTGCGCCCTGTTCGACCGGAGCACCCGACCGGTGACGCTGACACCGGCGGGAAAGATGTTCTTGATGGAGGCCAAGGCTATTTTGGAGCGGATGAGCCAGGCCGCTCGGCGGGTCCATGACGCGGCGGTGGGGCTCAGCGGCAGCCTGCGAGTGGGGTATCTGCGGGGGTATGAGCGGAGCGACCTGTCGGTGCTCATGCAGCGGTTCCATCAGCGGAACACCAATGTGCTCATCACCTTTTATCGCTGCTCCACCGATGTGCTGGCGGCGGGGCTGCTCCATCATGTGTACGACATCATCTTCACCTGGGACAGCACCAACCTGAAACAGCAGGAGGGCATCGACTTTTTGACGGTGCAGAAGGCCAAGCTGGTGGTGGCGCTGTATGCCGGGCATCCTTTCGCTCAACGGCGTCAGTTAAGGCGAGAGGAGCTGCGGGGAGAGAACATTTTATATATGTCCCCCTCGGACGCCGACGACTCCTACGGCGACGCCTTTTTCATGCAGCTGTACAAGTCCGCCGGGTACAAGCCCAACATTTTGTTCCGCTCCTCGGACACGGAGAGCATCCTGATGATGGTGGCGGCGGAGGAGGGCATCTCCATCCTGCCGGACTACTGCACGGACAAGCTCTATCATGCGGACAACCTGGTGTTCGTGCCGCTGATTGGCGACGGCGAGGAGGAGGAGATCATCGCCGCCTGGCTGAAAGACAACCAGAACCCGGCGCTAGAACATTTTCTCACCGACCTGCGGGACTGCCCCGACCTGGCACAGCTGTCCCAACGATGACAAAGCACCCAGCCATTGGCTGGGTGCTCTTTTGCTCTCGTTATCCTTCCGTCAGCTCCCGCTGGCGCTTTTTCGTGAGCTTGTGGAAGATCAGCTGATAGGAGCGGTCGCAGAACTGTTCCAGCTGGTCTTGGGACAGGTGCCCGTCCAGGAAGATGGTGTTCCAGTGGGTCTTGTTCATGTAGAACCCAGGCAGGATGTCCTCCGGGTACTCCGCGCGCAGGGCGACGGCCAACTCCGGCTCGCATTTCACGGTGAGCAGGGGGCGGCAGTCGTAGCCCTTATGCTCTGGGCCGGGCTGGCAGAGGGCGGCGAACAGCTTGCCGTCCAACAGGTAGCGGTGCCACTGCCACTCCTCCTTCCAATCGTAGGTCACGCCGGAGTGGGCGCGGAGGAATGTATCTAACCAAGCGTATCGGTTCAGCATAAAGGACTCCTTTCTCCTTAAAAGTTGGGGTGGTAATTGATGCAGAGAAACACGGCCTGCTCCGTCTGCCGGTTGTGGTAGGTGTGGGGTACTGACGAGGCAAAGCCCAGGGAGTCTCCTGGGTGCAGGGTGTAGGATGCTGTCTCGGTCTCCAGGGTCAGCTCCCCTTCCAGCACGTACAGGTACTCCTGGGATTTGGGGGGATGGGCGATGGAGACGTTGGAGGAATTCGGATCCAGCTCCACCCGGAACAACTCAAAGTTGCGCTTGGGCGAGGTGGTGAAGTAGCAGAAGATGCGATAGTGATGGTTCTCGTTGGCCTGCATCACCGTCTCCTGCCGCCGCACCAGGGTGGACTCCGGCTCCACTCCCTCCATGAGACGGGAATAGGGCACGTTCAGCCCTTTTGACACCTTGATGATGGTGTTGATGGTGGGGTTGCTCTCCCCCTTCTCCATGTCGGACAGGATGGCCTTGCTGACCCCGGACTCCTTGGCCAGCTGCCCTAAGGTCAGGTTGCGCTCCGTCCGCAGCTGCTTCAAATTCATGGCGATGATCTGTCCCAAATCCCAATCCATCTGTCTGCTCCTTTTCTGGTTGACAAATATATCGAACAGTTGTAAGATATATTGCAACATCGTTCGATAAACTATTTGTTTGTCCGATATACGATACCATCATTATACAGAAACCCTGGCCGAAAGGCAAGGGAGAATGGAGTTGAGACGAGATGAAACGAAAAGCCCTCCGGGCGGCCTTCCCCTACACCTTATCCATTTGGGTGGAGTTCCTCTTTGTAGGCCTTTCCTACGGCCTGCTGATGAAGAGCCTTGGGTTCTCCATCTTCTACCCCTTAGCCATGAGTATGTTCATTTTCGCCGGCTCCATGGAATTCGTCACCGCCAACCTGCTGGTCAGCCCCTTCCAACCGCTCAACGCCCTGCTGATGACCCTCATGGTCAATGCCCGTCACATCTTCTACGGCCTGTCCATGCTGGGCAAGTACCGGGACATGGGGTGGAAGAAAGGGTATCTCATCTTCGGGATGTGTGACGAGACCTTTGCTCTGAACAGTGCCATCACCCCGCCAGAAGGGGTGGATCGGGGTTGGTTCTACTTCTTCATCACCCTGCTCGATCAAATCTACTGGGTCTCCAGCGCCGCCCTGGGCTATCTGGTGGGCTCCGCCCTGCCCATTGACACCACCGGTGTGGACTTCATCTTGACCGCCCTCATCACCGTCCTCTTCCTGGGACAACTGGAGGGCAAGGAGAAACAGCGCTCGGGCTGGATGGGGCTGGGCATCGCCCTGGTGTGCCTGCTGGTGCTGGGCAGCAAGAACTTCATCCTGCCCGCCCTGGCGCTCATCGTCCTCTGGGTCTACCTGGACGGCAAGCGGGAACCCAAAGAACAGGAGGGATTGGTATGACTGTAACAGAACGCATCCTCACCATCGCCGTGGTGGTACTGGGCACCGTGACCACCCGTTTTCTGCCCTTCGCCATGTTCCCAGAGGGGAAAAAGCTGCCGGATGCCATCGTCCGGCTGGGTCGGGTGCTGCCAGCGGCGGTCATGGGCTTTTTGGTCATCTACTGCTTGAAGGACGCCCTGTTCACCGCCTACTACGGCCTGCCGGAGCTGATCTCCCTGGCCTGCGTGGTGGCAGTCCACCTTTGGAAACGGAATATGGTGCTGAGCTTGGTTGCTGGTACGGCGCTGCATATGGTTTTGGTGCAGTGCTGCTTTGTCTGATTTGCTATCCTCTCTCCCTTTTGTCCCCCCTCTATTTCATTGCATTTAGAGGGGGGATATGTTACCATATGGATGACCAAAAAAGGGAGGTGCTGTATGGAATTCACAGAAGGAGTCTCTCTGCGTCCGTTGTCGGCGGAGGTGCAGGCTGCGTATGAAGGTGCGTTCACTTTTCTCGGTATCCCGGAGGTGGATTTCCCACAGATTTGGGCGGCGGCCCGTGCCCACGAGATGGGCGAGGTCTGGAACGACTGTCTTGCCTGGGCGGTGCTCCACGCGCTGGACGAGGCCCACTGGTGCGCCTGGCACGACTGGACGGACCCGCTGGACGTGATCGCCGGTCGGTTCAACCGGGTGGCGGAACGGATGGGATTTCCGGAGATTTCTGAGCATCTGTCTGACGAAAGTGACCTGGTGGGCGAGGACGCCATTGAGTATCTGATGGTGCGGGACTGCCCCTATGGTGTGGTCTTAGTGGAAGGACGCAGCGACAGCTGCTTCCATTTTGCAGTGGCAAAGCGACGGGCGGAGTCGTTTGCCGACCTGCTCCGGGTGGCTTTTGCCGCTGGTGGCGAGGGTGATTTTCAGGTGTTCTTCGATTGGCTGACGGAGGACACCGTGACGACCACTCCCACCTTTCGTGGGCAGGTAATGGAATCCCTTGGCATTGCGCCGGATGGCTGCGGCGCAGAGGAGCCTTTGGCATTCTCGCTGGACGGACTGCACGTTTTGCTCCGCTTTTCCCCACAAGACGTCTCCATCTGCTGTGCCACTTCGGGTCACATCCGCCCCTGGCAGATGGCGGACGCGCTGAAGGTGTGCAACCAGTGCAACCGGGACGCCCAGTTCGTGACCTTCTTCGTGGCGGAGGACGAGCGGCTGTGCTGCCGTTCTCACCTGGTGCTGGACAACGTTGACCAGTTGGAGACGTTCCACGCCCGACTCACCTACACCGCAGACGCGCTGGAGCAGGCATTGCCCCGCTTTGTCGCCTATCTCTCCCCCCAACCCTAACAGTCTCCCAACGACGGGACGGTACTGCCGTCCCGTTCTCTTTGTTCCGAAAGGAGTTTCTACCCCATGAACGTTTTGCTCAAAACCCTGTCCGGTTATCAGCGGCGCTATCTCCGGCAGGACTTGTTGTCCGGTGTGGTCATCGCCGCGGTCTCCATCCCCATCGCCATGGGCTACGCCCAGATCGCCGGTCTGCCAGCGGCCTACGGCCTGTACGGGTCGGTGCTGCCGGTCCTTTTGTTCGCCCTCTTCTCCACCTCTCCCCAGTTCATCTTTGGCGTGGACGCCGCTCCGGCGGCCATGGTGGGCAGTATGGTGGTGGGATTGGGTATTCCGCTCGGCTCGGAGGGTGCTATCGCCATGGTGCCGCTGCTGGCCTTTTATACGGGGGTATGGCTGTTGCTGTTCGCCCTACTAAAGGCGGGAAAAGTGCTCAATTTCATCTCGGCACCCGTCATGGGTGGCTTTATCAGCGGAATTTGCTGCACCATCATCCTCATGCAGGTGCCCAAGCTCATGGGGCACGCTGCCGGGACGGGAGAGCTATTGGAGCTGGTGGAGCACATCCTCGTCGCCGGTCAGTCCATCCACTGGCTGTCCCTGGGGCTGGGGGTGGCTGCGCTGGCCATTTTGCTGCTGGCGAAGCGGTTTTTGCCCAAGTTCCCCATGGCCATCCTCATCATGGTGGCCGGTGCCGCCGCTTCCGCTTGGTTTGATTTGGCGGGACGCGGTGTCCCCTGCCTGTCTCCGGTGGCACCGGGGCTGCCGGGACTGCATCTGCCCGATTTTTCCCTGCTGACGCCGGTGAAGGGGCTGGGCATGAGCTTGTCGGTGGCCATCGTCATCATGGCGGAGACGCTGCTGGCAGAAAACAGCTTTGCCCTGCGCAACGACTACCAGCTCAGCGACAACCGGGAGATTTTGAGCTTTTCCCTGGCCAATTTCGCCGCCTGCCTGGTGGGATGCTGCCCGGTGAACGGCAGCGTGTCCCGCTCGTCTATGAACGAGCAGTTCGGTGGGCGCACCCAGCTGGTCTCTCTGGTGGCGGCTGTCCTTATGGGGGCGGTGCTGCTCTTTTGCACCGGGTTCATTCAGTATCTGCCTGTGCCCATTTTGACCGCTATCGTTATCTCCGCTCTGCTGGGGGCAGTGGAATTTGACTTGGCGCACCGGCTGTTCCAGGCCAACCGGAAGGAATTCTACATTTTTATGGGTGCTTTCGCTGGGGTGCTGGTACTGGGCACCATCTATGGCGTGGTCATCGGCGTGGTGCTCTCCTTCGCCGACGTCATCCTGCGCAGTTCCCAGCCGCGCCGGGACTTTTTGGGGGTCATCCCCGATCACCCCGGTTTCTATCCCTTAGACCGGATGGGTGATGCGCAACCCCTGCCCCATGTAGTGCTGTACCGGTTCAGCGGGAGCCTGTTCTTTGCCAACGTAGCGCTGTTCCAGCAGGATTTGGAGGACGCCATCACGCCGGACACCAAAGCGATCATCGTGGACGCCAGCGGCATCGTCAGTGTGGATGTGTCTGCCGCTGACCGGCTAGTGATGCTGTATCGAAAGCTGAAAGCCCGCGGCATCCGATTCTATCTCACCGAGCACATCGGCCAGGTCAATGACGAGCTGCGCCGGTTCGGTGCCGGTGAGCTGGTGGACGAGGGGGCGGTACACCGCACCATGTACGCCGCGCTGCTGGATGCCGGTATCGTACAGGAACGGCTGCTGCGGCTCATCCCCACTGGGCTGCGTCGGACGGTGCCGGAGCTGCTGCGGTACAGCCAGGAGATCGAGTGGGCCTACGGCAAGGACGCCGAGACAGAGATGGAGCACCTGACCGATCAGCTCATCGACACCCTGGCCCACACCAACAAGGAGGAGCGCGCCTACGCCCTGGTGCGCCTGCTGCACAGTGGTCGCTGGCAGGGCGTGATGGATCGGGACGATGTGTTGGCCCACCTGGAGGAGCATCTTGCAGAGCTGGCCAAGCTGCTGGAGCGGTCGGAGGGCGAAGTGTTCTCTGCGCTGGAACAGGAGCGAGAGGAGATCGCCGCCAAGCTGCGTGAGGAGTACCCGGAGGTATCCCAACAGCTGGCAGAGCACCGGCAGGCGCTGGCGCACTATTTGAAGGAGCGGTATCCGGAGACCAGCCGACACTTGGAGGAGGTGCGGGAGCGGTTTCAGCGGGAGCAGCACGATTAAGAAAAAACCGTCGATGCTATCGACGGTTTTTTCTTTCTGTTCAGACCGGAGTCTTTGTTTTTCTGTGGAATTTACCCTTTACGCCATAGTACATCTTTCGTCCGTTTGTCGGCAGGTCGATTCCCACCACGATTCGGATGAGCCACAAGAAGAACAGCATGACCAGGATGGGGATGACACAGGAGGTGACGATCATAACCGCCAACGCCTCGATGAAGCCATTGAGGACGCCGCTCAGCTTTTCCACCGCTTTGGACACTGCGCCGGAAATACCGTCGGTCACCTTGGAGATCAACCCGTCCCAAAAGCCGCTGTCTTCCTCTTCCGCCGCCGACTGATCCTCACTGCTGACCGAAGCGGCAGCATCTTTGGCATTGGCTATGGTGGTTTGAATGGATGTCTCGTAGGTCGCTTCGATCATATTGGAAATGCCCACGCTAGCCGGGATGACCAGGACGATGGCAATGGCGAAGATGGTGAGTCTTTTGCACAGCTGTACAAACAGGTTCCGTTTCAGGAATACGGACAGGATGTAGCACAGGCACGCCGCTGGGATGAGGATGCGGAACGCCGCGTAGCCTGTGATGGTCAATAAGTACTTTTCCAAAAAGATGGCGCAGAGCACCACCATAAAGTGCGAACTCAAATCCGCCAATTTCTCCGCGATGGGGGTCGCCGTATCCCCCGGCAACAGCGTGATGGCTGCCGAGGCGGCGGTGGAAGCAGCAGTCAGTTCTAACACGGTGTCCTGCTTATGCTGCAACGCGTCGATCGACGTTTGATGAATCGCCGAGGAAGTCGCAATCCTGGTCAGCAGGAAAATGGACAACAGCGCCACAAGGATGGGGATGATGACCGCCACAGCCTTCTTTTGATAAGCCTTTTTCATTTGTTTCTCCTTTCTCTCTTTGGTTTTCCTTCCAAAACAAAAACTCCTATCCGGACACGATCACGTCAAGATAGGAGTCTTCTTCTGGTCCGAGTGGTGCGACTCGAACGCACGACATCCAGCTCCCAAAGCTGGCGCGCTACCAACTGCGCTACACCCGGAAATTCCTTCATATTATAGTATAGCACAATCCCTTGTCAGGCGCAACCATTTTTTGCGCCTGTCCTCGTTTCCGAGAATTCCGTCGGAATCATTGCCCTGGAACGGTGGTTTGTGGTATGATAGCGGGGTGAATGCTTGGAAAAGAAATTGAGGTTTCTGCTATGAGAATGCGTAAAAAGAAAAACCTGATCCCCCGTATGGAACGCTGCGCCGCCGTCCAGGAGAAAGACCCCTACGCGATGCGCGGTCGCTGGCGGGAGTGGCTGACGCCGGACTGTGAGCTTTGCTTAGAGATTGGCTGTGGCAAGGGCACCTTCACGGTGGAGACCGCTGCGGCCCATCCTGACCAGCTCTTTGTGGCGGTGGAACGGGTGGCGGACTGTCTGCTGCTGGCCATGGAAAAGGGGATGCGGCGGGAGCTGCACAATGTGGTGTTCGTCTGCGATGACGCCGCTCAGCTGGGTGACATGTTCGCCCCCGGCGAGGTGGATCGGATGTACATCAACTTTTGCGACCCCTGGCCCAGCAAGAAGCACGCCAAGCGGCGGCTGACCTATGAGGGGTTCCTGCGCTCGTATCGGGACTTTTTGAAGGATGGCGGGGTGATCGAGTTCAAGACGGACAACCGTCCCCTGTTCGATTTCTCCCTGACCCAATTTGAACGGGCGGGCTACGCCCTGAGCGAAGTGACCTACGACCTGCACAAGGAGTATTCCGACATCATCATGACCGACTACGAGGCGCGGTTTGTGGCGGAAGGTGTCAAAATTCACCGCTGTGTGGCCACCAAGGTGGAGCTGCCCACCGAGCTGGTGGAACCGCCCCTGCTGTCGCTGCTAGACTATCTGCCGGACGAATTGGATCACATCCCCTACGGCATGGACAACGTGCTGTGGGAAAATCGAGGTCGAGTGAAGCTCAGCGAAGCACTGTTGGCACAGCTGGAAGGGCAGCCGACGGAAGACAAAGGAGATGAGGAATCGTGAAGATTCGGACAGGTACCATGGCGGATCTGGACGCGCTGGCAGCGGTGGAAGCCCAGTGCTTCCCGGCGGCGGAGGCAGCGGACAAGGCCACCATTCAGGGGCGGCTGGCCGCCTATGCAGATCACTTTTGGCTCCTCTTTGACGGGGACAAGCTGGTGAGCTTTGTGGATGGGATGGTCAGCGCCACGCCGGTGCTCACCGACGAGATGTACGAAGCCCCCACCCTCCACGACCCCAAGGGGGAATGGCAGATGATCTTCGGCGTCAACACCATTCCGGACTACCGCAAGCGCGGCTGTGCCGGCCAGGTGCTGGAGCGGGTCATTGCGGACGCCAAAGCACAGGGTCGGAAGGGGCTGGTGCTGACCTGCAAGGACAAGCTGGTACATTACTATGCCAAGTTTGGCTTTGTGGATTACGGCAAGTCGGAATCCGTCCACGGCGGAGCAATCTGGTACGAAATGCGCTTGGTTTTTTAACAAGCTTGTGAAAAAAGAGAACGGGAACGCTATCTAGCGTTCCCGTTTTTGTCGTTTAGGATTCCTTTTCGTGCTCTTTTTTGCTCTTTTCCAGCACCTTATAGCGCTTGATCTTGTGGGTGGTGGTCTTTTCGAACTCGCTCTTGCGAATCTTGACCTTATTGACCCGCTTATGGCTGGGCTGGTGGGCATTGTAGTCGTTGATGCGCTCCTGGAGGACAGCCTTCAGGTCGGCGTCAGTCATCTCGTTTTCTTCCGGGAAGATCTCCGCCACGATCAGGTTGCTTTCGGTGTACACCACCACTTCCTTGATCTCGGGGATGCGTGCCAGCTGGTACTCGATCTCTTCAGGGGAGACGTTCTCGCCGTTGGACAGGATGATCAGGTTTTTCTTCCGGCCGGTGATGGTCAGAGAACCGTCCTTATTCAGGTGCCCCAGGTCACCGGTGCGGAACCAGCCGTCGGTGAACACGTCGGCAGTGGAATAGGGGTCGTTATAGTAGCCCATCATGACATTGTCGCCGCGAACCAGCACTTCCCCGCTGCCGGTGTAGTCAGGCTGGTCGATCTTCACTTCCACGCTGGGGAATGTCCAACCGACCGTCTCGTCCGCTGCACGGCGGCCGTTGAGGTCGGCGTTGACGGAGACGATAGGGGAACATTCGGTGATGCCGTAGCCCAGCATCAGGTCGATGCCCATGGCACGGAACTCCTTGATATAGCGGGGATCCAGGGGAGCGCCGCCGCAGATGATATATTTCAGGTTGCCGCCGAACTTCTCCAGAATGGAGGAGAAGAATTTTTCCCGGCGATCCAGACCGAACTTGAGCATGGTGTTGCTGGCAGTGAGGGCCAGGCGGAGGGTGCGGGTCTGACCCTGCTTCTGGGCGGTGCGCCAGATGGTGTTGGAGAAGGTCTCCACGAAGAGGGGCACCAGGAAGAGGATATTGGGCTTGACGATGGACAGCTCCCGCATGAAGGAGGACAGGCCATTGCTGATGACGATGGGGTAACCGTAGTAGAACATCATCAACACAGCGGTGCTCAGGCCAAAGACGTGGGTGAAAGGCAGGATGGCCAGGGTGGGGCCTTCGGGCTGGAAGACCTGGGGGGCGTCGTTGACGTTGGAGAGCAGGTTCCGCTGGGAGAGCATGACGCCCTTGCTGGTGCCGGAGGTGCCGGAGGTAAAGAAGATGGTGCTGAGGGCTTCCGGATCCAGGGTCACTTTGTCGTACAGATTGCGGCCCTTTTCATAGAACTGCTTGCCCTTTTCCTCCCACTCGTCGAACTCCCGCATGCTGAAGCAATACTTGTTCTTGACCAGCTTCTGTGCCAGCAGTTCCTTCTCGTAGGGGTACTTGCGGGAGGTGACCACCACGTCCGCTTCGCTCTGGAAGATGAGGGTGGATGCTTCCGCCGGGGTGGCGTCTTTGGCCACCAGGACGGCCACGTTGCCGGTGGTGACAATGGCGAAGTAGCACAGGAGCCACTCGTAGGAGTTCTCGCCCACCAGGGCGATCTTCCGGCCGCGGATGCCGCGCTTGAGCATATAGGTGCCCAGGTAGACCACGGTCTGGTAGAACTCGGCGTAGGTATGGCTGACCATCTCTTTGCGGCCCTTCAGGTACTGGAAGGCCACGTCATCGGGACGCACAGCGGCGTTCCGCTCCAGCATCTCCCGCATGGTGTGGTAGACGGGGAAGGACTCAGGGGGTGCGTAGTGTTTGTTTTGAAAGAGCAGGGCCTTGATGGGGTTGGGCGCCGGTGCTCTGCGTTTTTCTTTGCTCATGGATTTCTTAGCCTCATTTCTCGTTCTTAGAAGGATAGCTAACTGGCTGCTATGGTGCAGCCGATACGATCCCTTTTATTTTAGCTTTTTTGTCTGGGAAAATCAATATCCCTCGCCCCGGATTCCCCGGCGGAACTCTTGTGAAAGTGTCCAAAAATGCGGGAAACGTCGCGTTTCTCCGTTGTTTCATGACTTTTGGTCAGTTTTTGTGCGGGCTGCGCTGGAAAAATAAAACCGCCGCAAACGAACGGTTTGCAGCGGTTTGTTTCGTATGAAAACAAGTCTGGTCTGATTATGCCAGCTTGCCCTTTGCCAGTTCGACCAGCTGTGCGAATGCAGCCTTGTCGTTGACAGCCAGCTCGGACAGCATCTTGCGGTCGATCTGGATGTCAGCCAGCTTCAGGCCGTGCATGAAGGTGGAGTAGTTCATGCCGTTTGCCTTGCAGGCGGCGCTGATTCTGGTGATCCACAGGCGGCGGAAGTCACGCTTCTTCAGGCGGCGGCCGATGTAAGCGTAGGTCAGGGACTTCATCATAGCCTGGTTGGCCATCTTATAATGCTTGCTCTTGGAACCCCAGTAGCCCTTGGCCATCTTCAGGATCTTATTTCTTCTCTTGCGCGTCATCATTGCGCGTTTGACTCTTGCCATTTCAGTAGCCTCCTATTCCGAATTATTTGTAAGGGATCATCTTACGAATGGTGGGTGCGTTGGTCACATCCGCATAAACGCCCTTACGCAGACCTCTCTTGCGCTTGGTGGTCTTCTTGGTCAGGATATGGCTGGCATAAGCGTGCGCGCGCTTGACTTTGCCGGTCTTGCTGAGCTTAAATCTCTTCTTCGCACCGCTGTGCGTTTTCATCTTAGGCATAGTGGAAACTCCTTTCATCAGACGGACAAACCTTCCGTCAACGGTTACTTATCCTTTTTCGGCTCCTTGGAAACCTTGGGCGAGAGGAGGATGGTCATATGACGGCCTTCCAGCTTGGGTTTCCGATCCATAGAGGCGATCTCGGCGCAGCTTTCCGCGAACTTTTTCAGCAGTTCCTCACCGATGTTGGTGTGAGCCATCTCACGGCCGCGGAAGCGGACGGTGACCTTGACCCGGTTGCCGGCGGCCAGGAACTTATTTGCGTTGCGGAGTTTTGTGTTCAAATCACCTACGTCAATGCTGGGGGACATACGGATCTCTTTGATCTCGACGACGTGCTGATTCTTCTTGGCTTCCTTTTCCCGCTTGGACTGCTCGAAGCGGTACTTGCCGTAGTCCATCACCTTGCAGACCGGAGGGGTTGCTTTGGGGGAAATTTTGACCAGGTCAAGACCTGCCTTTGCGGCAACGGCCAGAGCGTCACGAGAGGACATGATCCCGAGCTGTTGACCATCGGAGGAGATCAAGCGGACCTCTTTGTCCCGGATATCCTCATTGATCTGATGCGCCATGTTGCTAATACTGAAACACCTCCAACGAAAAAAATCAAAACATGAAAAAAACGGACACCGAATGGTACCCGTACGTCACTGCTCCCCTCTGGTCACAAAAGGGAGGAAAGAGAGCTATCGACCACCGCGCGTGGGCACGGAAGGTGAGGTGGGGATACCATCCTGCTTTGTTTTACCCAACAACTATAGCAGATTCCCCTTCATTTGTCAACGGGAACGGGGAAACTTTTTTCGCCTGTTCAACTATTCTAATGTATCCGTTCAGAAATCGGCAAAAACCGGCATCTTTTCCGGTTTTCTTCTCCCCTGCTTTCGTGCTACAATGATGTAATCCGCTAAATCATCATCAGAAAGGAGCGTCCCCATGGCTTCCAGATCCCGCTCGAAGTGGTTCCCCTGCTTCCTCATCCTGTTACAGAGCATGCTGTACGGCTTCGGCGATCCCATCTCCAAGTTCGCCTTTGACGTCATGCCCGTCTACTCCCTCCTCGTCCTGCGCTACTCCATGGCGCTGGTGGTGCTGCTGCTGTTGTTCAGCAAGCGCATTTGGAAGGGGCTGAAACAATGCTCGGTGAAGGACTGGATCCTGCCCACCCTGTGCATGGCGGGCGCTTATGTGGTGAACAACATCGCGCTGGACTTGACCGCCGCCACCTCTGTGGCCTTTTTGCGCTCCCTGGCTACGGTGATGACCCCGCTGCTGGCGCTGGTGGTCTATCGGCGCACCTATCGCTGGCAGCACATCCCCATCCAGTGTCTGGTGGTCGTGGGGCTGTACCTGCTGTGCGGTCTGGGCGGGTTGTCCGGGTTTGGTTTGGGGGAAGTGCTGTCGCTGCTGTCGGCGCTGCTGCTGGCGGGGTCGCTGGTGTTCGGCGAACACGCTTTGGAACGGGTGGACCCCATCACCCTCTCCACCTTACAGGTTGCCGCCTCGGTGCTCATGGCCGCCATCTGCGCTCCCATTTTCAACGGTGGTCTCCATCTGGAGCTGACCACCCCTACCATCTGGGCCATCATCACCTACATGGCCATCGGCTGCACCCTGGCCGGGTATCTGCTCCAGAACGCGGCGCTCACCACCCTGTCCTCCCGGACAGCGGCTCTGCTGCAATGCGCCTGCCCGGTGCTGACGGCGGTGTTCTCCCGGTTCGTGCTGGATGAACGGCTATCGGTGGCTGGGGTCATGGGCGCGGTCATCATTTTGATCTGTGTGGTGGCGGAGACCCTCCTGGAAAATGAATCCCCTGCAAAGGCAGCGGAATGACCGCTCCTATCATTTACGGCAGTGACCCCCGTCACTGCCGTTCTTGTTTCTCCCGACGCATGGCCGTCATGCCTGCATCAGATAGGTCATATGTAAGCCAGCTCGCTCCGCTCGGTTGGCAGTGTAGACAGTGCCGCCTTTGGTCCTGGTGCAATAGACCACGCAATAGGCGCTGGCTTCGATCATGGCTCGGTTCCGTTTGAGCATACAGCCGTCGTAATATTCCTCTGCTAAACAAGTCACCTGGTCCGCCTGCCGGGCGATCTTTTGGTAGCGCATCCGGTCCCCCAACCGCCACTTTTTCTCCTGTCCCTTACAGGGCATCATCAGGTGCAGGCAGATGTCCGGGTGCGCCTTCCGCTGACGCAGCACTTCCTCCGCCGCCAGGGTGTCAAACCCCAACGCCCCGCCGGTGACGAACTGGGTCACCCCTTGTTGGATCAGCTCTGTGACCGTTTGCGCCAGTTCTGCCTTGAGCTGCGGGATGACCTTGGCCGGTATGATCCGGTGGCCGGTGAAGCAGCAGGTTCTTTCTCGTTCCTTCATCGTTTCGCGCCTCCTAACGATTTCTTTCGATTGGTATGGATTCTATTATACTATAATATTACAAAAGTCTCCAAATGTCTACATTATCTAATGTAACAGTCTATAGGTTTTCAAAGGGGACATCCTATTATCTAACCAAAAGATTAGCTAATGGAGACATGAGATATGATACAACTCAACGTACTCTCTCTTTTGGAACAGAAGGGGAAGTCCAAATACTGGCTGTACAAGCAGATGGGGATGAGTTATCAGAACTTCAACCGCATGGTGACCAATCAGACCAAGTCCATCCGCCTGTCCAACATCGAGACCCTCTGTATGCTCCTGGAATGTACCCCCAACGACCTGTTCGCCATCGACTGGGAGGAAAACGGGGACAGCGGCAACTGACTGTCACCTTCTGCATTATGACACAGAATGACAACCTGCCGCTGTCGAAAAAGGACGAGTCTCAAAATTTTTCCTCCCACTACCACAGAAAAAAGTCCACCCAGCTGTTTCCGCTGGGTGGACTTTCTTGCTTTTTTCCAAAATCGTTCATATTTTCTCCGCCCCCTCGCCATACTAATCCCAAACGTGAGAATTGTTCCACGGGGAGGAGACGAAGGTTATGAAATGCTATGAAGTGACCGATGTGGTGGCGGCGGAGAAACGATTATCCGCTCTGGACGAATTGTCCCTGATCGCTCTGCGCAGTCCGGAGGGCGAACGGTTGGTGGCAGCCGACCTGCTGGGAGTATGTCCTGGCGACCGGGTAGTGGTGAGCACCTCCGGGGCACAGGCGGTGCTGGGGACCAATCTGCCGGTGGATGCCCTGGTGCTCTGCGTGGTCAGCCCGTCCCAGGACTCAGCCCTTTGCTGAACCGTCTTCAGGCAGGGGAATCTGACCGGAGCCAGGCAGGTTGATGCGGCGCTTACGGTTGGAGGAATAGGTGAGCTTGGCGTGGAGACGCTCCCGGTCTCGGTTGTCCAGGGCGATGCGGTAGGCGTGGAGGTTCTCCTCCAGCCGCCGGATGACCTGGCTGAGGGCGGGGGCGTTGAGTCCCATCAGGTCGGTCCACATATCCGGGTCCAGGGCTGCCACACGGGTCACGTCACGGAAGCTGCTGCCCTCATAACCCTTACAAAGGAACAGATCTGCGTCGTCACAGACGGAAAGCGCAACAATATGCATGAGCTGGCTGGTGTAAGCGATGATGGCATCGTGGCGCTCCGGGGTGATCTCCCGCACGTCCTGGCAGCCCACGTGGTGTGCCATGCGGCGGATGAAGTCCTTGTGCTCCTCGGTGCTGTCCGCACGGGGCACCATGATCCAGTTGCTGCCGTGGAACATATTGGGCAGGGCGTGCTCGATGCCGGCGAACTCGGTGCCGGCCATGGGGTGGCTGCCGATGTAGTCCACTCCTTCGGGCAGGGCGTTGGCCGCTTCCATGACGGCGGTCTTGATGCCGCAGACGTCGGTGACCAGGCTGCCGGGGCGGAACTCCTGGGCGTGCTGGCGGAGGAAGCCCAGGAGGGCGTCGGGGGTGGCGCAGAGGATGGTCACGTCTGCCCGTGCCAGGGCAGAGGAGGCGTCCAGGGTGGCCTCGTGGACGAAGCCGTGGTTCAGGGCGTAGTCTGCCGTCTCCTGCCGACGGACGACGCCGATGAGATAGCTGTCCTCAAACCCCTTCAGGGCGGCAGCCAGGGAGCCGCCGATGAGACCTAAGCCGACGATGACGATGGTACGCTGTTTCATACAAAATCCTGTTCCTTTCCTGATGGGTGTGTTGTCCGCCTGCTGCGGACAAATGAAAAAGCCACAGCGCTTTCGACGCTGTGGCTTGGGGAGTTCCTGTGTTGTAAATTGGAAACAAACCGCCCGACCAGATCGCTTCAAAAGCGCAACAGATTGTCGCTATCAGACAGGTAATAGCGATAGACCTTGCTGCGATTTTCTGCGGTATGTGTCACAGTTTGTCTCCTCCTCTCAGTGGGATTCACTCAGACTATTTCACTATATCAACTTTACCCGGCGGAGTCAACGGGCTGGGTCGAAATTTCCCCATTTTGTGTATTTCGTCGGTTTTTTGCGAAAAACCATGTGAAAAATTCCCGAAAATGTGCTTGACAGTCAGGGAAAAAGCGACTATCATTAGGGTTAATTTCAACCCAATGCCAAACACACCAAACGCGTTGATCGGGATTTGGTTCGGGTCGTCTCCGATGGTACAGAGAGGGCGCAGCTGCTGAAAGCGCCTCCAAGCGGACTCCCAGAATTGTCACCCGTGAGCGGTCTCTGCGAAAGGATTTTGTTTCCAAAATTACCAGTAGCGGAGAACGGTGTCCTCCACCGTTACCTGGAGCAATGAGTGCGCAGCATTTGAGGCGGTTCGGAGCCGTCTGCTGTGAATTTAGGTGGTACCACGGAGTGTTCAGCTTCGTCCTATTGTATGGGACGGAGCTGTTTTTTTATCCTCTCGTCCCGCTCCAAGCCTTGGTTTGAAAGATCAAAATCACCATAACAAAGGAGGCTGCATCCCAATGAAAATATCCGCATCCCAAGTCGTGATGGAATGCCTGTTGGAACAGGGCGTTGACACCGTCTTTGGTTATCCCGGCGGCACGATTCTGAACATCTACGATGAGCTTGAGCTTCACGGCTATGGCAAGAAGATCCGTCATATTCTGACGGCCCATGAACAGGGCGCCTCTCACGCGGCAGACGGCTACGCCCGCTCCACCGGCAAGGTGGGCGTGTGCTTCGCCACCTCCGGCCCTGGCGCCACCAATCTGGTCACTGGCATTGCTACCGCCTACATGGATTCTTCCCCCGTGGTGTTCATCACCGTCAACGTGGGCGAGAGCCTGATCGGCAAGGACACCTTCCAGGAGGTAGACATCACCGGCATCACCCTGCCCATTACCAAGTGCAACTATCTGGTCAAGGACGCCACCAAGCTGGCGGACATCATCCGAGAGGCTTTCGCCATCGCCCGCAGCGGCCGTCCCGGCCCCGTCCTGATCGATATTCTGAAGAACGTCACCTCTGAGGAGGTGGACTTCACCCCCCTGCCCCTGAGTGAGCATCATCGCCACGGCCGGCTGGCCGCTCTGCTGGCTCGAAACTCTGACGGTCTGAACATGAAGATCCCCGAACCGGACCACGGCGATGTAGACAAGCTGGTTTCCATGCTGGACGAGGCCAAGAAGCCCCTCATCCTGGTGGGCGGCGGCGTCATCCGCAGCAAAGGTGCGGTTCCTGAGTTCCGTGATTTTATCAAACAGGTGGGCGCACCGGTCGCCACCACCGTCATGGGCGGCGGCGCCTGTCCTGGTGACTCGGACATCATCACCGGCATGATCGGGATGCACGGTTCCCACGCTTCCAACTACGCCAGCAGTGCCTGCGATCTGCTCATCGCCGTTGGCTGCCGGTTCTCCGATCGGGTCACCTGTGACACCAGCACCTTTGCCAAGAACGCCAAGGTGGTGCACATCGACATCGACCGTGCGGAGATCGACAAGAACATCATCACCGACCACCACATCATTGGCGACGCACGCCGGGTGCTGGAGCTGCTCAACGAGCGCATCTATTTGAAGGACTACGACTTCTCCGATTGGCGGGAAGAAGTGCTGTCCATCAAGGAGCCGCCTCTGGTGCACAATCCGGAAAAGCTGCTGCCCCATGAGATCCTGCACACCATCTCCGACCTGACCCGCGGGGAGGCCATCATCGCCACCGACGTTGGTCAGCATCAGATGTGGTCCTGCCAGTACTTCCACTTCAAGCGCCCCGGCCAGCTGCTGACCTCCGGCGGTTTCGGCACCATGGGCTTCGGCTACGGCGCTGCTTTCGGCGCAAAGCTGGGCAACCCCGACCAGGTGGTCGTCCACTGCACCGGCGACGGCTGCTTCCGGATGAACTGCCATGAGATGGCCACCGTCAACTACTATGACATCCCGGTCATCACCGTCATCTTCAACAACGGTACCCTGGGCATGGTGCGTCAGTGGCAGACCCTGACCTGTAAGGGCCGTCACTCCCAGACCACCCTGAACCGTGGCCCCGATTTCGTCAAGCTGGCGGAAGCCTATGGCATCCCCGGTTACCGTGCCACCAATCAGGAAGAGTTCGCCGCCGCCTTCCAGGCTGCGCTGGACTCCGGTCACGCCGCAGTCATCGACTGCGTGCTGGACATTGACGAGATGGTCCATCCCATGGTCAATGGCGGCAGCCCGGTGACCAAGTTCCTGCTGGACTAACGGAAAGGAGGCTTTGAGACTATGATCAACGAAAACGCAACCCGTCATACCCTCTCTGTCCTGGTAGACAACGCCTCCGGCGTTCTGAGCCAGGTGTCCCGGCTGTTCTCCCGTAAGGGCTACAACATCGAATCCCTGGCGGTGGGCGCAACCGACAACCCCGAAGTATCCCGTATCACCATTGAGGTGCTGGCGGACGATATGCAAATCACCCAGATCATGAACCAGCTGGGCAAGATGTTCGTGGTTCATTCCATCAAGCTGCTGGCACCGGAGCACAGCATCCGCAGAGAGCTGGTGCTCATCAAAGTGCGGGCGGAAACCCGTGAAGTGCGCAACGAAGTCATTCAGATCGCCAACATCTTCCGGGCATCCATCATTGACGTCTCCCTGGCCTCTATCACCGTAGCCGTCATCGGCTCGGAGAGCAAGGACGCTGCCATCGAAGGGCTGCTGGCCGAATTCGGTATTCTGGAATTGGCCCGCACCGGTATGGTCGCCCTGGAACGTGGTCAGTATACATTAGACGAAGACACCAAAGTTAAAGGAGAATTTGATTATGGCAAAAATGTACTATGAGAAGGATTGTGACCTCTCTTATCTGGACGGCAAGAAAATCGCTATCATCGGCTACGGCTCCCAGGGCCATGCCCACGCTCTGAACCTGAGAGATTCCGGCTGTGACGTCATCATCGGCCTCTACGAGGGCTCCAAGAGCGCCAAGGTCGCAGCAGCAGACGGCTTCACCGTCATGACCACCGCTGAGGCTACCAAGGCTGCTGACATCATCATGATCCTCATCAACGATGAAAAGCAGGCCGCTATGTACAAGAAGGACATCGCTCCCAACCTGACCGCCGGCAAGGCTCTGGCTTTCGCACACGGCTTCAACATCCGCTTCAAGCAGATCGTTCCCCCCGCTGACGTGGACGTGTTCATGATCGCTCCCAAGGGCCCCGGCCACACCGTCCGCTCCCTGTATGTCAACGGCAAGGGCGTTCCCTGCCTGATCGCTGTGGAACAGAACGCCTCCGGCAACGCCTACAAGATCGGCCTGGCCTATGCCGCCGGCATCGGCGGCTCCCGCGGCGGCGTCATGGAGACCACCTTCTCCGATGAGACTGAGACCGACCTGTTCGGTGAACAGGCTGTCCTGTGCGGCGGCGTGGTCGAGCTGATGAAGCTGGGCTTCGAGACCCTGGTGGAAGCTGGCTACGAACCCGAAAACGCTTACTTTGAATGCATCCACGAGATGAAGCTCATCATCGACCTGATCAACAAGGGCGGCGTTGCTATGATGAACTACTCCATCTCCGACACCGCTGAATATGGTGAATACGTCTCCGGCACTCGTATCCTGCCCTACGAGGAGACGAAAGCGCGCATGAAGCAGGTTCTGACTGAAATCCAAGACGGCACCTTCGCCGGCAAGTGGATCGCTGAGAACAACAACGGCCGCTGCTACTTCAACTCCAAGCGCAAGATGCTGGCCGCTCACCCCATGGAGACTGTGGGCGCAGAGCTGCGCAAGAATATGCTGTGGGGCGACGACGTCGATCCCGATACCGCTTCCACCTGATACAACCAATGGCGTGGGGAGGCAGATTCTGCCTCCCCACTTTTCGCCCCGTATATTCAGCGGCGAATCTCATCTCCGTGATGATACTGGCCCTTGCATATACGATTATATCAAACCGATCAAGGAGGAACTCCCATATGGCACTGAAATCTGCTAACGTCACCCAAGGGGTGGATCGCGCTCCCAACCGCAGTCTGTTCGCGGCGCTGGGCTTTACCAAAGAAGAAACTGACCGGCCCCTCATCGGCATCGTCAGTTCCTACAACGAGATCGTCCCTGGCCACATGCATTTGGACAAGATCACCGAGGCCGTCAAAGCCGGCGTCCGCATGGCAGGCGGCACCCCCATCATGTTCCCCGCTATCGCCGTCTGTGACGGCATCGCTATGGGGCACATCGGCATGAAATACTCCCTGGTCACCCGTGATCTGATCGCTGACTCCACGGAATGTATGGCCATCGCCCACCAGTTCGATGGTCTGGTCATGATCCCCAACTGTGACAAGAACGTGCCTGGTCTGCTCATGGCCGCCGCACGAGTCAATGTGCCCACCATCTTCGTCTCCGGCGGCCCCATGCTGGCCGGTCACCTGAAGGATGGCCGCCGCACCTGCTTGAGCCATATGTTCGAGGCGGTGGGCGCGTATCACGCTGGAACCCTGGATGAAGCGGGTGTAGAGGAATACATTGAAAACGCCTGTCCCAGCTGCGGCAGCTGTTCCGGTATGTACACCGCCAACTCCATGAACTGCCTGACCGAAGCCATCGGCATGGGTCTGTCCGGCAACGGCACCATCCCCGCCCCCTACTCCGCCCGTCTGCGTCTGGCCAAAAAGGCTGGTATGCAGGTGATGGAGCTGGTCAAGCAGAACATCCGCCCCCGGGATATCATGACTCCGGAAGCCTTCCACAATGCTGAGACCGTGGACATGGCCCTGGGCTGCTCCACCAACACCATGCTCCACCTGCCCGCGATCGCCCACGAGTGCGGTATCCAGCTGAACCTCCAGCACTCCAACGAGATCGCCGCCAAGACCCCCAACCTGTGCCACCTGGCGCCCGCCGGATTCACCTATATGGAGGACTTGGATCGTGCCGGCGGCGTCTACGCCGTTATGAAGGAGCTGGCAGACGCCGGTCTGCTCCACACCGATGTGATGACCTGCACTGGCAAGACCATGGCCGAGAATATCGCCCATGCGGACAACCTGAACCCGGAGATCATCCGACCCATGGACAACCCCTACATGGCCACCGGCGGCATTGCCGTCCTGTTCGGCAACCTGGCTCCTCACGGATGCGTGGTCAAGCAAGCCGCTGTGGCACCGGAAATGCTGGTACACACCGGCCCTGCCCGGGTCTTTGACAGCGAAGAAGATGCCATCGCCGTCATCTACGCTGGACAGATCAAACCTGGTGATGTGGTGGTCATCCGCTACGAAGGCCCCAAGGGCGGCCCCGGTATGCGGGAAATGCTCAACCCCACCTCCGCCATCTGCGGCATGGGCCTGGGCGAGAGCGTGGCGCTCATCACCGACGGTCGGTTCTCCGGTGCCACCCGGGGTGCTTCCATCGGTCACGTGTCCCCCGAAGCCGCTGCCGGTGGTCTCATCGGCCTGGTAGAAGAGGGCGACACCATCTCCATCGACATCCCCAACCACACCATCTCCCTGGATGTGCCCGAAGACGTCCTGGCCGCCCGAAAGGCCGCTTGGGTGTGTCCGGAGCCGAAGGTCAAGACCGGTTATCTGGCACGGTACGCTGCCCTGGTCACCAGCGCTGACCAGGGGGCCGTATTGCAGGGGAACTAAGGCGTCGAAGAAACGTCTTCCCCCTCCGCCTGTTCCCACTGTGCCAAAGTTTGAAACTTTGGCACAGTTTTTTTCACTTTGCAGTGGTTTTCCACGCAGTTTTATAGTATACTTGGATTGCTTACATCTTAATTTATAATCCGAGGTGCTCCTATGTACTTATCAAACGAACTGATCTCCAAAAGAGTAAAATCCGCAAAGCGCTTGCTCATTGTGGGCGGTATCTTCACCGCTATGAGCGTGTACGGTATCGTCGCCGGCCTGGCCGGAAACGCCAAGCTGCGCTCCGGCTTGGCCACCTATCTCGTCATGCTCGTCATGTTCGGCGCAGTGTTCCTCCTGGGCATCCTCAATCAAAATCAGGTCAGACTGCCAAAGCGGTTTGCCACCATCTTTTCCGCCAACGCTACCGGCACCATCCTGGTTCGCGATCTGGCAAAACAGCTCAATATGTCCTATGACAAAAGATTGGCCGAGTTGAATCGCGCCATGAACCGAGGCTACCTGGTCAACTGCTATTTGAACCAAAGCGGAGAAGCTGCCATTATTTTGACCAACATCACAGCAGCAGACAACTATGTCACTGTCATCTGCCCCAACTGCGGCGGCTCCAATCAAGTGCGAGCTGGTTTCTCTGGTGTCTGTTCCTATTGCAATTCCCCGCTTTCCGGCAAGTGATCCTGCGATATTGTCTTTATGAAAGGAGTCCAGACCCA
This sequence comes from uncultured Oscillospiraceae bacterium, assembly GCA_934565425.1. Taxonomy (GTDB): domain Bacteria; phylum Bacillota; class Clostridia; order Oscillospirales; family Oscillospiraceae; genus Onthomonas. The sequence continues at coordinate 21,753 of CAKTHW010000002.1, read as the reverse complement.
TGGTGCGGAAAAGTATTCTGCTAGACCTGCTGAACAGACGAGACTGGGCGCAATTACAGCCGTTGGTAGACCGGTTTCAATCCTGGCAGTTTTATCCCCGCTTCGTCCACGCCGTGGAACGCCTGGACTTGGACGTGCTCTATGAGAGCAAGATCCACGGTCTGGGGCACATCGAGCGCACCCTCTGTCACGGCGCTATGTGCGCCATGGACGAGGCGCTGAACGAAGCGGACACCTATTTGCTGCTGGACGCCTGTTCCTATCACGACATCGGCCGCAGCCGGGACAGCCTGGATTTTGAGCACGGCAGCGTAGCCGCTCGCTTCATCGGCCTGGTCACCGGCCGCGCGGGCGAGGACTTGCTCATTCTGCAAGCTGCTGTGGAAGCCCACTCCCGGAAGGAGAAGGAGCTGCAGAGCGTGTTGGACAAGTACCATCCGGCGGATATGGTGCGGGCGAAGAACATCGCTCAGCTGCTCAAGGACGCCGATGGGCTGGATCGGGTGCGCATCTGCGACCTGGATGTGAAGTTCCTGCGCCGGGAAAGCTCCGTGCGCCGGGAACGGTTTGCCCAAGAACTGTATATCCGCTATCAGACGGTGGTGGGTCTGCCGCTGGTGCCCGACTTCGTGCCGGAAATGCTCAAGCATCGAGACCGAGAAAAGGTCTGGCTGTGACCCACACCAAACCAACCGATTTTGGGAGGTAATCTTATGAAACGTTTCATCAAATTCCTGCTGGCGATGGCCGCCTTCTTCGCCAGCCTCTGCGCCTTCGTCTGCGTGCTGGAGCGGCTGTGCTCCCGCCTGAATCTGACGGCTGAACCGGAGGAGGACCCCAAGGTAGAAAAGATCCAGTTCGATCTGGACACCGGCGACTAACACAAAACACCGACTCCCAAGGGAGTCGGTGTTTTTTTCTATCTGAAAACAGCTGCTGCGCTATTTTGGTGATCAGATCAGCCCTTCAGCACGGTGCCATCTGCCAGGGTGATGGTGTGGCCGTTGAAGTCGATGGTGCCGTTGTTGGTCAGGCTGGTGAGGGTGCAGTCACCGGTCAGGACCCACTTGCTGCCCTTTTCGATGGTGACCACGGCGTTGTTCTCCACCGCGGTGCCGCCGTCGGCGTTGTCCACGATGTTGATGGCGCCGGTGAAGGTGCTGTTGTTCTTCAGGGTCAGATCCAGGGTAGAGATGGAATCCACTTCAATGTCCCCCTCCATGGTCTGTGCGTCCGCCGTGAAGGTCACCTGTGCGCCGTTCTTGCCAGCGGTGCCCCAGCCACGGGTGGCGGAGTTGCCGGTGACCCGAAGGAGCTTGCCGTCGGAATCTTTGTTGACCAGGGTGACGCCAGAGAGGGTGATGTTGCAATCAGTGTTGGTCACGTAGAACTGGTCGCCGTTGTTGCTGGTGAGGGTGCCGCCGGTCATGGAGAAGTTGGCGGTGCCAGTCTCCGCGTCGCCGGACATGGACTGGTAGATCATGACGTTGTGGACGTTTTCCGAAGAGCTGGTGCCCTTGCTGTCGCTCATGTTGCCGCTGACGTCACAGTTTTCCAGGGTGATGCTGTTCTTGCCTTCCACCACCAGGGCTTCGGAGTTTTCCGCAGTCAGGGTGGCGTTTTTCACGGTGATGTCCGCGGTGGAGTAGACCGCGGGGGAGTTATAGCCCTTGCTGGTGTAGGTGCCCTTCTCCACGTTGACGGTGCCGCCGCCCCGGTCGGAACGGATGGCAGCGGAGGAGTTGCCGTTGGTCTCCACGGTCAGGTTGGTGGCGTTGGTGGTGCCGCCGCCGGTGGTCTGGATGCCACCGGAGTTGTCCTTCTGGGTGGTGATGGTGGAGTCAGAGATGTTCACCGTGGTGCCCTTGCCATAGCTGAAGACGCCGTTGCCGCCCTGGGCGTTGGAAGTAATGGTGGCATCTTTGATAGTAACGGTGGCACCGTCGGTGGCCAGGAGGGCTGCGTTGGTGCCGTAGAAGTCCCCGTTGCCGGGATTGGAGGACGCACCGCCGGACTTGTTGACGGTGACGCCGTTCAGAGTCGCAGTGGCACCGGTGACCCGCAGGGCGTTCTCATCGTCGCCGTCCGAGGTGTAGGTGGTGCTGGACGCCTCGGTGTCTTTGTCGATGGTGTTGGCGCTGGTGCCCTGGTCCACTTCGCCGGAGTCAGAACCACCCGGTGCGCCGCCGATGGACTTGATGACCACTGCGGTGGCGGTGTTGTCGTCGCCCATGGTCACTTCGATCACGTCACCTACCGCCAGGTCAGACAGACTGGCGTCGGTGGTACTGTCCTGGCTCTCTTTGGTGACAGCGGCACCGGACAGGTCTACTGTGGTGGTCTCTTCCCCTGCGGTGAAGGTGCTGCCGGGAGCGGGGCCTTGGCCGTCAGAGGGCGGGGCGTTCTGGCCGGCGGTGCTGTTCTGGTTATCACTGCTGGACTGGTTGTTGTCCTGGCCATCCGGTTTTGCCGGCGGAGTCTGGGTGCTGCTGTCGCTGCTGCTTTCCCCCTCCGGCTTCTCCGGCGGGGTCTGGGTCTGGCCGCTGGCACTGCTGTCGCCATTGGCATTGTCGCCGCTGGGCTGCGTGCCGTCCTGGCTGGGCGGGTCACCGGGCTGGTTTTCCGTCAGTTCCCCCAGCTGGAGAGTGGCGGTGGTGCCGTCCAGGGTGGTGATCTTGCCCACGACAGAGCTGGTCACTTGGGGGGTGGAGGTGCTGGCGGTTGCGTTCTGACTGCCGCAGGCGGCCAGAGAGAAAGCCATCAAACCTGCGCAGCAAAGGGAGATCATGCGTTTCATGGGAATTGCTCCTTTCTGGTTGATGTGGCTATTGTGCCCCAGTTTCCTAAAAGGGAGCTGAAAAAAGTGCGAGGAAATTGTGACCAGAACCGATGTATTTTCTTTCGACCGATTTCCAACACAAAAAGGCTCCAGAACCCTGGAGCCTTTTGTCACTCAATATTCCGTTTACACTTCCATGATGACCGGCAGGATCATGGGACTGCGCTTGGTCTTCTTATACAGGAAGCTGGAGATCTCCCCCTTGACCGCGCCCTTGATGGCTGCCCAGTCGCTGATGTGCCGGGCTTCGCAGTCGTTGATGACGTCGGTGGCCAGCTCTTTCAGCGCTTCCATCAGCTCTTCCGACTCTTTTACGTAGACGAAGCCGCGGGTGACGATGTCCGGGCCGGTGATGAGGCTGCCGTCCGCGCCGGACAGGGTGAGCACCACCACGATGACGCCGTCCTCGGCCAGCCGCTTCCGGTCCCGGAGCACCACGCTGCCCACGTCGCCCACGCCGTAGCCGTCCACCAGTACCCGGCCAGAGGGGACGCTGCCCGCCAGTTTGATGCGATCCCGGGTGACTTCCACCACCCGACCGGTCTCGCTGATGACGATGTTCTTCGGATTCATCCCCATCCGCTGTGCCAGCTGAGCGTGTACCTTCAGGTGACGCTGTTCGCCGTGGACGGGCATGAAGAACTTGGGCTTCACCAGGGCGTGCATGATCATCAGCTCCTGCTGACAAGCGTGGCCGGAGACGTGGAGCGCGCCCAGGCGCTCGTTGACCACTTCCGCGCCCTTCCGGTACAGCTCGTTGATGACCATGCCAATGGCGTGCTCGTTGCCGGGGATGGCGGAGGCGGAGAGGATGATGCGGTCGCCGGGCTGGATCTCGATCTGCCGGTGGGTGGAGAAGGCGATGCGAGTGAGGGCAGACATGGTCTCGCCCTGGCTGCCGGTGGTGACGATACAGACCTTATTGCTGGGCAGGCTCTTGATCTGATTCAAGTCTGCCAGGGTGCCATCGGGCACCTTCATGTAGCCTAACTTAGTGGACACTTTCAGCGCATTTTCCATGCTGCGGCCGCAGACGGCCACCTTCCGGCCATACCGTGCCGCCACGTTCACCACCTGCTGGATGCGATCCACGTTGGAGGAGAAGGTGGTGACGATGATGCGCTGGTCGCAGCCGTTGAAGAGGGCGTCGAAGCTGTCCCCCACGCTGCGTTCGCTCTTGGTGTAGCCGGAGCGCTCCACGTTGGTGGAGTCGCAGAGCATCAGCAGGACGCCCTCCTTGCCCAGCTGTCCCAGCCGCGCCAGGTCGGCCATGCCGCCGGAGATGGGGGTGGGGTCGATCTTAAAGTCGCCGGTGTGGACGCAGACCCCCACGGGGGTGTGGATGGCGAAGGCCACGGCGTCGGCGATGGAATGGTTGATGTGGATGAACTCCACGGTGAAGGGGCCCGCTTTGATCTTGTCCCCGGCGGTACAGGTGTGGATCTTGGTCTGCTTCAGCAAGCCATGCTCCTCCAGCTTCAGCTCCACCAGACCGGCGGTCATGCGGGTGGCGTAGATGGGCGCCTGGATGTCCCGGAGGACATAGGGCAGTGCGCCAATGTGGTCTTCGTGGCCGTGGGTGAGGAAAATACCTCGGATTTTTTCCCGGTTCTTCATCAGGTAGCTGATGTCCGGGATGACCACGTCGATGCCATACATATCGTCATCCGGGAAGCCCATGCCGCAGTCCACTACGATCAGGTCGTTGCCGTACTCGAACACGGTCATGTTTTTCCCGATCTCATCCAAACCGCCCAGGGCGATAATCTTCAGTTTTTCTGCCATATCAGTTTCTTTCACTCCTTTGCGTCGTTCCGTACTTGATGTAACGGGAGGAGACACAACGGAACTGGAGCTTCCGGTCTGCGGCAGGCAAGCCCTGCTCCTCTTGCCTGGGCGCAGACCCCTTCCGGTATCCCATCCGACAGACGCATCCTTTCCCATGCGTCCGCCAGCGGCGTCCCTCCTCTGATCTATGGGTGTTTGCTTTGTCTGGACACCACCCATGTCCGAGACATTCGTACGAGTATTATATCACATTTCAGTTCCAGAGTATACCAGACAAATTCATAAGGCGTCCCATTTTCCCGCCTCATTTGTGATGAAATCGCACAATTCCAGCGCAGTTTCCGCCCGTGCGCCCTCGGTGACCACCCGCAGCGCCTCCCGGTCGTTGGCAGGCGCGATCCACACGGAACCGTCCTTCAGATCCAGCCGCATCCCCTGTTTCATCCGCTGGGCGTCCGGGTACTGCCGGGAGATAGCACCCATGACGGCGCTGCGGCTGGTACGCAAAGGCACCACTCTTCGCTGCACCTGACAGCCGGGCAGGCGCCGGAACAGCTGGGACAGGGTCTCGCCGGTGCGCTGGACATAGCGCACGATCTGGCAGGCGGCGAACAGGCCGTCCCGCAGGCTGCGCTGGCAGCCGGTAGGTGCGCCGGACTCCATCCGCTGGACGGTCCCACCTCGGTCACGAGCCAATCGTTCAATGGCAGCAGGCGCTTCCGGCGGCAGGTACAGGTTGCGCTGGCCGCTGTCCAGCAATGCCGCACAGGCCAGCAGCAGCACTTCCTCTCTGGAACGACGTTCGCCATCCTCCGTCCAGATGAGCAGCTCCCGTCCTCCAGACGCCAAGGCCATGGCGGGCACCCCCACCACGTCCCGTTCCGCCAGCTGACAGCCCAGCCAACGCAGGCCCTGTTTCAAGAGGGTCTGTCCCGGTTCCACTGCCAGGGTGCAGGGATAGCTGCCCGCCACACCGGCGCTCTGGACGGCGGCGGCCAGGTAGCTCTCCATGATGCTGGTGAGCTGAGTCTCGCCCCCCATCTCCGTGGCAGGCGGACGGCGGAAGTTCCGGCGGAGGAGGTCATTCTCCAATTTCCGCTGGGCTTCTCGCTCTAAGGGCTGGCCGCCTGCGGCCACCGGGTACAGAGTCAGCTGTTCCCCTTGCTGTTCTAAGAACAGGCCGCCGGACAGGCCATAATAGTCACACAGCCAGTTGGCTGCTGCCGGGGTGGTGCCGTCGTGACGGATGACCCAACCACCGGCGGCGGTGACCCCTGCCGCTGCGGCCAAGGCCAGTGCTTCTGCGCCTGCGCCGCCGCAATGTCCCAGAGCCACCTGTCCCATGCTGGCCAGGGCGCTGCCCAAGTCCATGACCTGTTCCGTGTCCACGTCTCCGCCGATGACGCCATGGATGACCCCATAGTTGTCAAAGTGGAGACTGCCGGGGCCGGGACCGTGCACCTGGGTGCTGGTGACTCGGCTGCCCGGTTGGATGTGCAGGCCAGGCCAGAGGCGCACCTGAGGGCGGAGGGTGGCGTGGTCGCCCAGCCAGGCGTCTGCGCCTACTACGGAACCAGGGTACAGGAAGCAGCCCTCCCCAATCTTGGCGTGGGGACACAAGATCGCGCCCTCCACCTGGCTCTCCGCCCCTACAGACGCGCCCATGACCACCGTGCGCCGCAGGCGGCAGCCGCGTCCCACGGTGGAGCCAGGTTCCAGGACGGTGTGAGGGCCGATGTTGCTCCAGGGGGCGAGGGTCACGTCGGAGCCGATCCAGCAGGGTGCCAGCACCTCCACGGAATCGGGAACTGGCTCCGCACTCCACACCCCTGTGGATTGCTGGGGCAGGGTCATGTCCAGCTTCACCCGGCCTTCCAGTGCGTCCTCCACCGTCTGGAGGTAGCTGCCGCACTCGCCCATATCCCGCCAATATCCGGCGGGGACCTGGCCGTAAAGGGCACGTTTCTGCCGCAAAAGTTCCGGAAACAGATTCTTGCTGAAGTCGAAGGGTTCCCCCTCCGGCACCAGGTCCAGGACGGAGGGGGCGAGCAAGTAGATACCGGTGTTCACCTGGTCAGTAAACACCTGACCCCACCCTGGTTTTTCCACAAAGGCCAGCACCTTCCCTTCCTGGTCGGTGCGCACCAGGCCGTATTCCAGCGGTTCCGCCACCCGGTGGAGGAGCAGGGTCGCCTCCGCCTGGCGCTGGCGGTGGAGGCGGTAGCAGTCGGTCAGGTCGAAGTCGGAGACGCAATCGCCGCTGATGACCAAGAAGTCCTCCTGCCCCAAAAAGTCCCGGCAGGCTTTCACCCCGCCTGCGGTGCCCAAGGGGGTGTCCTCGTAGAAGTAGTGCAGGTGCATCCCCCAGGCGCTGCCGTCGCCGAAGTAGCCGGTGATGGCCTCCGGGTGGTAGTGGAGGGTCACGGCCGCCTCAGTGACCTGGTGGCGGCGCAGCAGCAATAAGATATGCTCCAGCACCGGTCTGCCCAGCAGGGAGACCATAGGTTTGGGCAGTTCTGTCGTCAAGGGCTGGAGCCGCGTGCCGGCTCCGCCTGCTAAAATGACCGCTTTCATCGCAAAAGGCCATCCTTTCCCCAAAATCATTCGGTGCGGACGGCCACAAAACAAAGAGCCGTCCACCAGAGTTTCCTCTAGTATGGACGGCCTGATTTGGCTTTATTCTGATGCTTTGCCGCCGTTGCAGCCGCAATCGACAGGCATGGTGTCATCCTCCCGGATCCAATCCTCCACGTGTACCACGCTGTAGGCGGTCTTGCTGTTGCGGATGATGACCCGGTCGATCCCGGCGTTGATGATGAGGCGGCGGCACATGGAACAGGAGGTGGTGTCACCCAACAGCTGGCCAGTTTTGGCGTCCCGGCCGGACAGGTAGAGAGTCGCACCCAAGGTGTCGCTGCGGGCGGCGGAGATGATGGCGTTGGCTTCGGCGTGGACGCTGCGGCACAGCTCATAGCGCTGTCCGCTGGGCACCTGCAATTCCTCTCGGGTACAGCGGCCCAAGTCCACGCAGTTCTTCCGCCCGCGGGGCGCGCCGTTGTAGCCGGTGGAGACAATCTCGTCGTTGCGGACGATGATGGCTCCGTAGTGTCTCCGCAGGCAGGTGGAACGCTCCAGCACTGCGTCAGCAATATTCAGATAGTAATTGACCTTATCCACTCGTTTCGGTTCCATTCCGGCTCCCGCCTTTCGTTGGTTTTTTCCATATTATACGGAGTTTTTCTCCCGGTGACAAGAGAAAAAACCACCGATTTTTCACCATCAGTGGTTTTTCCTGTCGTGCTTATTTCAGAACGGCCTGACAGACGGTCTGTCCGGCGTCCAGATTGTTGGTGAACACGCCCAAGGGACGTTCCTTCATGCCAGCCTCGGCCAGCTTCTGTTCCAGGGCGTTCAGGTCGCTGCTGCCAGCATCTCTGAGCCAGACGCGGCTGAGCTTGCTCAGGTTTTCCAGGGTCTGACCGCTCTTGGCATCGCTGCCGGTCTGGATGGTGTCCGCCGTGGTGACCACAGAGAGCTTCGCGCCCCCCTGCTCTGCCGCCTGGGCGGCCTGGTCGTAGAAGTCGCCGATGATCTGGGCGAACTTGGTGGCGTCATAGTTCTCGTCCTGCTTGATGGTGTCGATCTTGCCCTCGGTGGGGAAGCCGGCGTTGTAGAGCAGGATCTCGTCAAAGCCCATCTGGGACAGCTCGCCTACGATCCCCACCAGGTAGTCCCGCACCTTCTCATAGCTGGGGTTGCCCCAGCCATAGTTGTTGTTAGGCCCCATCCAGTTGAAACCGTACTCGGTCATAAAGGCCAAGTCCTGCTGGCCGCCCATGGCCCGGTCTTCAAAGCAGTCCACGTAGGCGATGGTGTAGATGTTCTGCGCCTTCAGCTGCTGCACGATCTGTGCCGCCTGATCCACCTGCTGGCCGGTGGCGGTGTCCACCTTCTTGACGGCGGAACGTCCCAGCTGCTTGGCCAGATCCTGGTTGGATACATAGCGCAGGGTGCCGTCGGCTGCCTTCATCTCCAGCACCACTGCATCCGCCTTCTTGCCCTCCAGGATGGTCTTGGCGTCCCCCTGGAGCAGCTCGCTCTGATCCAGCTGGACCGCCTTCACGCTGTCACCGGTGACGGGGATGGTGGTGTCCGGCTCCTTGGTCTGGTCGTCCTGCTTGGGCTCCGTGACCACTTTACTGACGTCCGGTTCGGCAGAGGAGGCCGCTCCGTCGCTGCTGGCCGGTTCACTGGAGTCCGACGTCTGCTGTGCCCAGGGAAGCACCAGCTTTCCGCCCTCGTCTGTGTAGACCATATACCGCTGCAGGCCGACGATGGCCAGCACCAGGCTCAATACGATGACCGCCAAGACGATGACGATCACTTTTACGATCGGCGATGGCCCGCCGCCGCCATAATAGGTGTGGTAGCCGTACCGATCTCTTCTTCTCATTCTCATTGTTCACACGCCTTTGTTCAGGGCGCTGCCGCCCGCTGGTTATCCCGGCCGGCTCAGTGCCTTTTCCAGCACTGCCAGTCCGGTCTGGATCTGCTCGATCTCCTCCGGACTCATGCGACCGATCAGATCCGGGAATTTGCGCAGCACGGAGGATTCGATCTCCTCCCGCACGTCTTCATAGTGCGGCGCCAGCGCCACGTAGACCACCCGGCGATCCTTCTCGGAACGGATGCGCTGGATCAGCTCCATCTGTTCCAGCCGATCCAGCACGCCGGAGATGGTGCTGTTGGCACTGCCGGTGGCCTTGGCCAGCTCGCTGATGGGCATGGGGCCTTCTGCGCTGAGGAGGGATAGGACTAAGGTCTGGGGGAAGGTCAGGGTCACCGTCCCGAACTGACCGCGATATTCCTCAGAAATGCTGCGGTAAAGGCGTAAATATCCGTGTAAAATTTGCTTGGCTGTCTGCATTGTTTTGCCGATCTCCTTCCTTGGTATGGAGTCTAGGATATTTTAGTCCTAATAAGGCCAGGATAATCAAGGAGAAAGCGCTCTGTCAATACGACGTCTTCGGAATTCACGGATTATTTACATCGCCTTCACGATTTGTTTTGATTTTGTCCGAAGTATTCCAACTCTGTATTTTTATTGTCCCAATCTTTTCGGCAAAAGTCAAGGGGGAATTTGTCCCCTGGGACCTGCCTATTTTACTCGTCCAAATACCCCGATGTCCGATACTGGAGAGCCTCCGCCAGGTGATTGGGTGCGATGTGCTCAAAACCTGCCAGGTCGGCGATGGTGCGGGCCATGCGGAGGATGCGGTCGTAGCTCCGGGCGGTCAGCTCCATCTTGTCATAAGCCTGCCGCATAAGGGCCGTCCCCGCCTCGTCCAGGACGCAGTAGGTGCGCAGCTCCTCCTGTCCCATTTGGGCGTTGCAGATCAGGCTGGAGGCGGCATAGCGCTGGTTCTGGATGGCACGGGCTTTGTTCACCCGTTCCCGGATGGCGGAAGAGGGTTCACCGGGCTGGCGGCGGGTCAGCTCCTCAAAGTCCAATGCTGCCACCTCTACCTTCATGTCGATGCGATCCAGCAAGGGGCCGGAGATGCGGCTGCGGTAGCGCTGCACCTGCTTGATGCCGCACTGGCAGCGTCCGCCGGGGTGGCCGTACCAACCGCACTTGCAGGGGTTCATGGCGCAGACCAGCATGAACCGGCTGGGGAAGGTCATGGTGCCGGAAACTCTCGAAATCTGCACCTGTCCGTCCTCCAAAGGTTGGCGTAGGACTTCTAGGGTACTCTTCTGGAACTCCGGCAACTCATCTAAAAAGAGAACGCCGTGGTGCGCCAGGGAAATCTCACCCGGTCGCGGGAAGCTGCCGCCGCCGGCCAGAGCACGGGCGGAGATGGTGTGGTGCGGTGCTCGGAAGGGGCGTCTGGTGACCAGGGGGTGTGCGCTGTCGGTGAGGCCGCAGACCGACCACAGCTCGGTGGCCTCCAACGCCTCCTGGCGAGTCAGGTCGGGGAGGATGGAGGGCAGGCGTTTGGCCAGCATACTCTTGCCTGCGCCGGGAGGGCCTACCATGAGGACGTGGTGTCCGCCGGCGGCGGCGATCTCCAGGGCGCGTTTGGCCTGCTCCTGGCCCTTCACATCGGCAAAATCGGGCAGGTCGTCTGGAGTCATGTCCCACTGTGCCGGCTCCGCCGGCTGGATCTCCTGGCGGCCGTTCAGGTGGCTGACCAGCTGGTTCAGGTTCTTCACCGGGTAAATATGCAGGCCATCCGCAAAAGCGGCCTCCGCCGCGTTCTCCGCCGGGACGAACAAGCCTTCCATCCCAGCTCGCTGGGCGGCCAACGCCATGGGCAGCATCCCACGGACGGGACGGAGTTCGCCAGACAGCGCCACCTCGCCTACGAAGCCCCAGCGGGACAGGTCGCCGAAGATCTGACCGCTGCCCTGGAGCAGCCCCACCAGCATGGGCAGGTCGTAGACCGTGCCCTCTTTGCGCCGGTCGGCGGGAGCTAGGTTGACGGTGATGCGAGCCAGGGGGAAGGTGTAGCCGGCGTTCTTGACCGCTGAGCGCACCCGGTTCCGGGCCTCCTTCACCGCCGTATCCGGCAGACCCACCACGTCAAAGGTGGGCAGGCCATCGGACAGGTCGCACTCCACCTTCACCTCATATCCTGCTACGCCAGTTAGTCCCAGCGAACGCACCACAGACACCACGGCGATTCCCTCCTTTTCTCTTTCCTGTCTTTTTTTCTCTCCCCCATTTTACTGTCTTCTCCTTTTGAATGCAATACACCGCTGCAAAAACTGCAAATCTTTCCCGGAACTTTTTTCGACACCACCCCCGTTTTTTCGCCCCCGCGGCATTTTGTACTCCATTCTATTATCCTGCAACAAAAACCAAACGGATTGTCAAGGTTCCCAGGAAAAACCCACTTCGGCTCCGGGTTACAGATTGTGCGACGGAGGACTCCCTTTCCAGGGCGCGATTTTGTCGCCGGCCGGGGATTCTCCGTGGAAATGAACCACTTTCTTGGAGCGGGTGAATCTTTTTTTGTAGACTTTTCTCCTTCTCCTTTGAAAATCGCCGGGAGGGACTTGCATGGGGGATTGACATTGTGAAAAAAATGTTTTATTTTACGTCAACCATCTGACACTTAATGCAACACATTTACCAAACAGTTTGTCAAAAGAAATTCGCATTTATTCTTTATGAAACCTCTTTTTTCTCATAGTTTTTTTATATCTTTCTCAAGTTTTTTCCTATTTTCACATTCTAGCATTTTTCAAAGAAGCGCATTTTCTGTATTTACAAATGGTCAAACTACTGGTATGATAATGATGCTTCAAATATCTACCCCTTCATCCTGACGATATTGATTTATGAGGAATAATACTAAGGAGGTTACTATAATGGTAGTTCGAAAGAAGAAGTCTATGGACGCCAATAACGCCGCTGCGTGGGTCTCCTACGCATTTACCGAAGTGGCTGGCATCTATCCGATCACTCCTTCCAGCCCCATGGCCGACTACGTGGATCAGTGGTCTGCTCAGGGTCAGAAGAACATCTTTGGCAATCCTGTCAAGGTCATCGAAATGCAGTCCGAGGCTGGCGCTTCCGGTACCGTCCACGGTTCCCTGTCCGCCGGCGCCCTGACCACCACCTACACCGCATCTCAGGGCCTGCTGCTGATGATCCCCAATATGTATAAAATTGCAGGCGAGCTGCTCCCCGGCGTCTTCCACGTCGCTGCTCGTGCCCTGACCACCCACGCTCTGAACATCTTCGGCGACCACGAAGACGTCATGGCCTGCCGTCAGACCGGCTTTGCGATGCTGGCTGAGTCCAACCCCCAGGAAGTCATGGATCTGGCTCCTGTGGCTCATCTGGCTGCCATCGAAGGCCGCGTTCCCTTCCTGAACTTCTTCGACGGTTTCCGCACCTCTCACGAGATCCAGAAGCTGTCCGTTTGGGATTATGCTGACCTGGCTGACATGGTTGACATGGACGCTGTGGCCGCTTTCCGTGCCCGCTCCCTGAACCCCAACCATGGCACCACCAAGGGCTGTCACGAGAACGACGACACCTTCTTCCAGCATCGTGAAGCTTGCAACAAGTATTATGATGCAGTGCCTGCGATCGTTGAAAAGTATATGGACAAGATCAACGAGAAGCTGGGCACCGACTACAAGCTGTTCAACTACTACGGCGCTCCCGATGCAGACCGCATCATCATCGCCATGGGCTCCATCACTGACGTGGCAAGCGAAGTCGTGGACTACCTGAACGCACACGGCGAAAAGGTCGGCCTGATCCTGGTCCGTCTGTATCGTCCCTTCGCAGCAGATCGTCTGCTGTCCGTCATCCCCGAGACCGTCAAGAAGATCGCCGTTCTGGATCGTACCAAGGAACCCGGCGCTCTGGGTGAACCCCTGTATCTGGACGTTGTCACCGCTCTGGCAAAGGCTGGCCGTACTGACATCACCGTCTGCGGCGGTCGTTATGGCCTGGGCTCCAAGGATACTCCTCCTGCTTCCGCATTTGCTGTGTTCGAAGAGCTGGCTAAGGATCAGCCCAAGGAACACTTCACCATCGGCATCACCGACGACCTGACCTATCTGTCCCTGGAAGAAAAGCCCGCTCCCAGCACTTCTGCTCCTGGCACCATCGAGGCCAAGTTCTGGGGTCTGGGCGGCGACGGTACCGTTGGCGCCAACAAGAACTCCATCAAGATCATCGGCGACCACACCGACAAGTACGTCCAGGCATACTTCCAGTATGACTCCAAGAAGACCGGCGGCGTCACCATCAGCCACCTGCGCTTCGGCGACAGCCCCATCCGCAGCCCCTACTATATCCATCAGGCAGACTTCGTGGCTTGCCACACTCCTGCTTATATCACCAAGGGCTTCAAGATCGTCAACGACGTCCGTGACGGCGGTACCTTCCTGATCAACTGCCAGTGGACTCCGGAGGAACTGGAACATCACCTGTCCGCAGACTCCAAGAAGTATATCTACGATCATAAGATCAACCTGTACACCATCAACGCCATCGACCTGGCCAAGAAGGTCGGCATGGGCAAGCGTACCAACACCATCCTCCAGTCCGCTTTCTTCGCACTGGCTAAGGTGCTGCCTCCCGAAGATGCTATCCAGTATATGAAGGACGCTGCTGAGCACTCCTACCTGAAGAAGGGCCAGGACGTGGTCGATAAGAACTGGAATGCCATCGACGTGGGCGCTACCGCTTTTGTCAAGATCGACGTGCCCGAAAGCTGGGCAAACCCCGCTCCCGACGCAGCAGAACCCGAACTGACCGGTCGTCCCGCTTCCGTCAAGATCGCAGAAACCCTGCTCAAGCCCATCGACAAGATGGACGGCTACAGCCTGCCTGTCTCCGCCTTTGAAGACGTGGCCGACGGTACCTTCCCCGATGGTGTCTCCGCCTTCGAAAAGCGCGGCGTTGCCACCAGCGTTGCCTGCTGGAACCCCGAAAAGTGTATCCAGTGCAACCAGTGTTCCTTCGTCTGTCCCCATGCTACCCTGCGTGTGTACGCTCTGGACGAAGCAGAACAGGCTGCCGCTCCTGAAAACACCAAGATGGCCGATTTCAAGGTCGGCGCTGGCAAGGACAAGTACAAGTTCGCCATCTCCATCTCTCCCCTGGACTGCATGGGCTGCGGCGCCTGCGCCAACATCTGCCCCACCAAGTCCATCACCATGGAAGATCTGGACACCCAGCTGGATCAGCAGCCCGTCTTCGATTACTGCGTAGACAAGGTCTCCGTCAAGGATGAGCTGGTCGACCAGACCGTCAAGGGCAGCCAGTTCCGTGAACCCCTGCTCGAGTTCTCCGGCTCCTGCGCAGGCTGCGCCGAATCCACCTATGGCCGTATGGTCACTCAGCTGTTCGGCGACCACATGATCATCTCCAACGCCACCGGCTGCTCCTCCATCTGGGGCGGCACCGCTGCAACCTCTCCCTACACCGTCAACAAGGAAGGCAAGGGTCCCGCTTGGGCCAACTCCCTGTTCGAAGACGGCGCAGAACATGGTTTGGGTCTGTATTATGGCCAGAAGACCATCCGCGAGGCTCTGGAACACTCCACCCGCGCGCTGCTGGAAGTCCCCCATGCTCGTCCTGAGCTGAAGGAAGCAGCCCAGAAGTGGCTGGATACCTTCAATGACGGCACCGCAAACCAGGCTGCCACCAAGGATTATATCGCCGCTCTGGAAAACAGCATCATGGGCGTCGATGAAGCTATCGCCTTCCTGAGCACCGACGAGGGCAAGAAGGCTCTGGGCGAAAACGCTGAGGGTTATCTGGCTCACGTGAAGGAGCTGAAGGCTGGGCATACGACATCGGCTTCGGCGGCGTGGACCACGTGCTGGCTTCCGGCGAGGACATCAACATCTTCGTCTTCGATACCGAAGTCTACTCCAACACCGGCGGTCAGGCTTCCAAGGCTTCCAACATCGGTCAGGTGGCACAGTTCGCCTCCGCTGGTAAGAGCCTGGCTAAGAAGTCCCTGTCCGAGATCATGATGCAGTACGGCTACGTCTACGTGGCACAGGTGGCTATGGGCGCTAACCCCGCACAGTGCATCAAGGCTGTTGTGGAAGCAGAAGCTTATCCCGGCCCCTCCATCATCATCGGCTACTGCCCCTGCGAACTGCACTCCATCCCCGGCGGCATGACCAACGCACAGGCCGAGATGAAGAAGGCTGTCAACTGCGGTTACTGGAACCTGTTCCGCTACAACCCCGCTGCCAAGGCAGAAGGCAAGCCCGCCTTCGTGCTGGATAGCAAGAAGCCGCAGAATGGCTATCGTGACTTCATCATGGGCGAAGCTCGTTACTCCGCTCTGACCCGTTCCTTCCCCGAACGGGCGAAGGAACTGTTCCAGAAGGCAGAAGACACTGCCAACGCTCGTTATGAGCATCTGGAAAAGCTGGGCGATCTGTATAACTGATTTCTCACCTTTCCGCGTCTTTGACGTAATTTGATCCAAACCAACGCCCCCGGAACCCTGTTCCGGGGGCGTTTTTCGCCATGTTAACTTGCGTTGCTTGCGGAAACGGCGGGATTGGGGCTAGAATGAGGCCACAAACAAAGGAGGCGAGCGATATGCTGCATGAAAATTTGAAGGCGCTGCGGAAACAGAAGGGGCTGACCCAGGAGGAACTGGCCATCCGGCTCAACGTGGTGCGGCAGACGGTGTCCAAGTGGGAGTCTGGGCGGTCTGTGCCAGATGCGGATATTCTGATGAAGATCGCTGACGTGTTGGACGTTTCCATCAGCGACCTGCTGGGGGCAGAGCTGCCCCACGACGAGGGTCAGCAAAACGAGATCGCCGCCCAGCTCATCCGGCTCAATGAGCAGTACGCCATCCGCAACCGGCGGAGCAAGCGCATCTGGCGGGTTGTTTTGGGTGTGCTGGCTGGTTTGCTGGCGCTTATTGTTGTTGGTGCTGTTGTTTTCCGGGTCAATTTTATGCCCGCCACGGCGCAGACCACCAGTCAGGGCTGTTGTGGAAGGCGTCCTCCTTCATGAGGAAGATCGCCTGTTCAAAAAAACGGGGGTCCGGGGATCGGACCACGATGACCCGTCGGGAAATGCCTTTTACCATGGCTGCCACACCTCTCTTACCGGATTGGGGACAAGCTGTCCCGTTGTCCTTCCAGTATGACCCAATGTGTGCAGATTTATGCAGTCGTTGCCGTCCAATCACTCTCCTCCCGGCAGCCCAACAGGATGACCACCGCCGTCCGGTCGTCGTCTCGGCGGGAACGCTTGTCCTCCAACAGTGCCAACGCCAATTCTCGGGGGCTTTCCCCGGAGAACTGTTCCGCCTTTTCCTGAATCCAATCGTCCTCGCCGCCGTCCGACACCCCGTCGGTGACCAGCACCAGCAGGTCTCCCGGTGCCACCTGGAACCGGGTCAGGGCGATCTGACCCTCCGGCTCCAGGCTCAGGCCGGCGGGGAGGGCGCTGGTGGTGATGCGGCTGACGATGCCGCTGTGGCGGAAGTAGCTGGGGGCGGCGCCCATTTTATACACGGCCCCTTCGCCGGAGAACAGGTCCACCTGGAGGAGATCGATGGTGCTGAACCGGAAGCCGCTGTCGGTGCGCATGGTCAGGGCTCCGGCCAGGGTGTTCAGAGCCGTCTCGGCGGTGACGCCGGATTTCAAAAAGCTCTCCAACAGGCGCAGCACCAGACGACTCTCCGCTGCCGCGCCGCTGCCCACCCCCATGCCGTCACAGAGCACCACCCACAGGCACCCTTTGCCGTCCTTGAACCAGCTGCCGTTGTCACCGCTGACCGATTCCCCGTCTCTGGGTCGCGCTGCCGCCCCCACACGAGCCGCCAGCCGGGGGCTTTCCCGGAAGCGCAGGCGCTGACCCTGGGTGGTGCGGGTCAGCTCGCCGGACTCCAGGGGGACGCCCATGGCGTGGGACAGCCTTCTCCGTCCCTCTGCCGCCGCCAGCTGGGACAGCTCCTGTCCGGTCAGCTCGATGACCCGTCGGCCTTGGCTGTTGCGCTGGACTGCCACGGCGGCATTGACGCCGCTGCTGCGCAGGACGCGTTTCACTGCGGTGATCCCATTGCTGTCCGCCATCCATTCTCCTCCTAACTCCGCCGCCGTCTCCTGCAGCAGGCGGGACGTCTGACTGAACTGTCTGCAAAACAGCTCCTTACTCTGCATCAGCTGTACCCGGAACCGTCGGCGGCTGCGCCAGGCGTACAGCTCCTCGTTGGCCGTGTTCACAAAGGCCCGCAGGCGCATACAGCGACCATAGAACGGCTCCTGAAAGTCTTTTTCCTGACAGAATCCCCGCTCCTCCATCCGTTTCAGCGCCCCGTTGAGGGCCTGATAGGTGGCGCGGTAATCCCGTTTCCAACACATCTGCCGCAGGGCACAGCCCTTGCACACCCGCTCGGCGGTGCGGTCGAAGACCGCTCCGGCGTACTCGGCCGGTTCCTCCTTCAGCTGGCCTTCCAACTGTTGACTCAACTGCCGGAACACATCCGCTCGCTCCTGGAGCTGCTGCCCCACCTGCTGGCGCACGCTGTCCGAGGCGGTCATGGCTCCGGTGGCGATGGCGACCCGTTTGCCCAGGCGTTTCCGGATCCACTCCTCCGCCTGGTTGGGCGTGGCCAAGTAGAGGACGCTGCCAGCCAGTAGACTGCCTACGTCCTGGACGCGACCACCGAACCAGGCCACGGATGCCAGGGAGGCCGCCAGGAACAGGCCCGCTTGAATGGCCTTTCCTCGCCCCTGTCCCCAGAGGGAGAGGAGCGACCCAGCGGTGAAGGCGCAGGTGTACACGCCGCCGGTGCTCATGGCCAAGTCCAAGGCCAGGCCGAAGCCAGCACCCGCCCCCGGACGGTAATCAGGCACGGTGGGCAAAAGGCAGAAGCAAGCCAGCATGACCCCCGGCGACAGGCCGAAGCCCCACTCCAACGGAGCCAGCGCTACGGCGATGGTGGCCAACAGGAACAGGCGCTCTGCCACCGGCGGTTCCTCGGCCTCCTCCCACAGGGTGGGCAGCTGCTGGTAACAGAAGCAGGACACCCCTGCCAGCACCACTTCTGAGAGGAAACAGGCCACCGCCAGCCCCTCCCAGCCTGATTCGGATAAGTAGATGAACCCGGTCACCGCCGTCATGGCCGCTGTGGCCAGGGGCATGAACCAGATCTTTCGGTAAATGCGCAGGTCATAGAGGGCAAAAGCGGTGGCGTAGACCAAGATGCCCGCCGCCACATAACGCAAGCCGTCCACCAGTCCCAGCCCCAACAGGTACCCGGCCGCCGCCCCCAACAGGGCGGCAAACCCGCTGAAGCCAGAACCGGCGGCGCCGATCCAGCCCAGGGCGAAGGGGGCGTAGTCGGACAAGATGACACTGCGGGAGAGGATGAGCCCGAAGACCAGGTTGCGGGCACACTCCGCAGCCTGCACCAGGACAGGCGACTGCAAGACCACCTCCCCCTTTTCCCAAAAGTCCTGCCTGGCCTGTTCCGCCAAACGGGTGAGCGTATCCTTCGTGTTCATGACGACCTCCCTTTCCAAACCTGTGGTTTCTCGTGGGACAAGTATACCGTGGAGGGACAAAAAATGTGGTCGGGAAATGAGAGGCGGCATTGCTCATAGGGGCGGAACATGATAAAATAGGAAAATCTGTGCGAGAAGTCCTCTGCTCGCGCAACCCTATCACTTGGAAATGGAGCGACCCCATGAACATTGGAACCGTTACGATCAACAGCAAAATCGCCCTGGCGCCCATGGCTGGCGTGTCCGACCAGGCGTTCCGCATCATCTGCCGGGAGCTGGGCTGCGGGTACACGGTGACGGAGATGATCTCCGCCAAAGCGCTGTGCTATCAGGACAAAAAGACCCGCCGCATCATGGCGCTGGCTCCTGGCGAGCATCCGGCCGCCATTCAGCTGTTCGGCAGCGATGTGGTGTGCATGGAGGAGGCGGCGGCCAAGATCATGGAGCTGGAGCAGCCGGACATCATCGACATCAACATGGGCTGTCCTGTGCCTAAGGTGGCCAACAGCGGCGACGGCAGTGCGCTGATGAAGGACCCGGACAAGGCGGGACGCATTGTGGAGGCGGTGAAGCGTGGGTGCGGCATTCCCGTGACCGTGAAGACCCGGAAGGGCTGGGACAAGGGGCACGTGAACGCGGTGGAGTTCTGCAAGGTGCTGGAATCCGCCGGGGCGGACGCGGTGACCATCCACGGGCGCACCAAGACCCAGATGTACTCCGGTCGGGCGGACTGGGACATCATCCGGGCGGTGAAGCAGGCCCTCTCCATCCCGGTCATCGCCAACGGGGATATCTTTGAGCCGGAGGACGCCGCTCATATTTTGCGCTACACCGGTGCGGACATGGCTATGGTGGGACGCGGCGCGTTCGGCGACCCTTGGATCTTTCCTCGTGCCATCGCCGCCATCGAAGGGCGGGACATCCCCCCTCGTCCCCCGCTGGCAGAGCGCTGCCGGGTGGCGCAGCGGCAATTCCAGCTGGCGGCAGAGCAGAAGGGCGAGAAGATCGCCTGTCTGGAGGCGCGGAAGCATTATGCCTGGTATCTGCGCGGGGTGGCCCACTCGGTGTACTGGAAGAAGGAGATCTCTCAGATCGCCACCATGGCGGACATCGACCGCATCACTGAGGGCATCTGCCGGGAGCTGGTGTGAGTTGACGGTTGGGGCTTGGCCTGATATAATAAATTGTTATCAACTTTCCCCCGAAGGGAGTGCTTTATGAAACGATTTTTCCATGATATGCAGCGCTATCGCCGCTATATGTTCTACTCCGCCAAGGCACAGCTGAAAAACGAGGTGGCCGGCTCCTTCCTGAACCGACTGTGGTGGATCCTGGACCCGCTGCTGTTTATGCTGGTCTACACCTTTGTGTACAGCATCGTCTTTGGCCGAAAACAGGATTATCTGTGCGCGTTCATCTTCCTGGGCTACTGCTCCTGGGAGTTCTTCAACCGCTCCATCAACCAGAGCGTGAAGATCGTCAAGAAGTACAAAGCGGTGGTCTCCAAGGTGTATCTGCCAAAGTTCGTGCTCATCCTATCGAGCATGATGGTCAACGCCTTCAAGATGGGCATCTCGCTGGGCATCGTGGCCATCACCATGCTCCTCTACCGCATCCCACTGAGCTTGACGATGCTATGGGTCATCCCATATCTGCTGCTGCTCTTCCTGCTGACCTTTGGATTCAGCTGCTTCCTGCTCCACTGCGGCGTCTTCTTCGAGGACTTGGCGAACATTGTGCGCGTGGGGTTGCGGCTGCTGTTCTATATGTCCGGTATCTTCTACAACCCGGAGGTGCAGCTGACCGGCGTGGTGCGTTACTTGATGATCCGCCTGAACCCCACCTGCTATATCATCACCCAGCTGCGCAACACGGTGCTGTATGGGCAGATGCCATTGTGGCACTGGTTCATCGTGTGGGCGGTGGTAGGTTTGATCGTGTCCGCTTTGGGTGTGGCGCTCATTTATCGGTACGAACGACGTTATGTGAAAACAATCTAAAACGATTTCGACCCACGCAGGGCTGTCTGTGTGGGTCGTTTTTTGCCTGTGGGAAAAGAATGTCCGGATTTTCATTGCTTTTTGAGAAAAGGTATGATAAATTGGGAAAGATATGATGATGCTAAATCTAAATTCTTGTAAAGGAGTTTTTAATTATGTCTTGTTCCAGCTGTTCTTCTAACAACAACAATCCCAACAACTGCACCAGCGATTGCTCCTCCTGCGGCGACACCTCCTGTGCCTCCCGTGAGACCCAGCAGCAGTCCTCTTGCAGCCATGACTGTTCCTCTTGCAGCGAGCATTGCGCTCCCCCCAAGGTGGGTCAGAACCAGTATTCCAACATCCGTCACCTGATCGGCGTGGTCAGCGGCAAGGGCGGCGTGGGCAAGAGCATGGTCACCTGCTCCATGGCCGCCGCTATGGCGAAGCTCGGCTACAAGACCGCCGTCCTGGACGCCGACATCACCGGCCCCTCCGTGCCCAAGACCTTCGGCATCACCCAGAAGGCTCGCGGCTCCGAGAAGGGTCTGCTGCCCTCCGAATCCAAGGGCGGCGTGAAGGTCATGTCCCTGAACCTGATCGCCCGCAACGAGACCGACCCCGTCGTCTGGCGTGGTCCCGTCATCGCCGGTGTGGTCAAGCAGTTCTGGACGGACGTGTATTGGGGCGACGTGGACTATATGTTCGTGGATATGCCTCCCGGGACCGGCGACGTGCCCCTGACCGTGTTCCAGTCCCTGCCGGTGGACACCATCATCGTGGTCACCTCTCCTCAGGACCTGGTCTCCATGATCGTGGCCAAGGCGCTGAACATGGCAAAGCTGATGGAAGTGCCCGTGCTGGGTCTGGTGGAGAACTTCTCCTACTTCCAGTGTCCCGACTGCGGCAAGCGTCACGACATCTTTGGCAAGAGCCACATCGACAAGGTGGCCGCTGAGAACGAAGTGAAGGTGCTGGCACAGCTGCCCATGGATCCTGCTGTAGCCGCCGCTTGCGACGCCGGTAAGATCGAAGACGTGGTCAGCGACCAGCTGCTGGCCGTTGGCAAGAAGCTGGCTGATCTGCTGCCCTGACGCGCTGGCGTTTCCTAGAAACAAGCGCCGC
>CAKTHW010000001.1 GCA_934565425.1 uncultured Oscillospiraceae bacterium | reverse complement strand
CATTGGATGACCTCTTCGTTGTTGGTCTCGTTGAAGGTGACCTGGATGGGATGATCCTCGGTGACCGCGTTCAACGTCCGGGCGAAGGCTTTGGTCAGGTAACTGCCCCGGGGTAAGGCGATGCGAAAAGAGGTGGTGCTCTCCTCGTTGTGTTTGAAGGAATGCTCAAAGGTGTCCGTGTTCTTTACCAGCTTTTCCGCCTGCATCAGGAACAGTTCCCCGTCCCTGGTGGCAACCATGCCGGAGGATGTTCTGGAGAATAAGGTCAGATTGAACTCGCTCTCCAGGTTTTTGATCAATCGGCTGATGTTTGGTTGGTTCATGTAAAGCCGTTCAGCGGCTTTATTGATGGAACCGCATTTCCAAACCTCAACTGCACATTTTAGCTGCTGAATGGTCAATCGTCACGCCCTCTTCCTTGTTGTACTGCAAGGGATAATGATCTTCCCTGGTGTACTTGAGGGGTTCCTCGTCACTCTTCTGAATGATCCCATTGCACAGCCCACGGGCGTCCAGCATACCCAGCACTTCTTCCAGCGTCAGGACGTAATCCACGTCTTCTGCCGTTGTGCTGTGGACGGCATCCAGCTTGCTCATGGTGCTGGGAGCGACCAGAACAACCAGGGTGTCCTTGTCGACGGCCTTGATGCCGGCGTTCATGCAGTAGATCTCCTGGGAGATGCGTTCGGGATTGGTAGAGAGGTAGGAGTGAGGGCCGGTCATGGAGCCGATCTCAAAGACATCGCAGAAGCCCAGCATCCGGAAGGCGCTGGTCAGGCGCTCCTTGCTGATGGTCTCAGCGAACTGTTCGGACAGACCCGGCATCAGCAGTGCCATCACCTTGCGGCCATCACCGATGGCGCGGATCACCTGATAGAGACTGCTCTTATCAGTGATAGCGCCCTGAGGACAGACACCTACGCAGGTCCCGCAGGAGGAACATGCGGAGGGGTTAATGGTGGCACGGCCGGTGGCGTCCAGCTTGATAGCGTGGTTGGCACAGGCGGAGAGACAGGGGGCGGCGTCCTGAGTCTGAGTACACTTGTGGCACAGGGTGCTCAGCACACAGACCATGGGAGCTGCCGGATCATTCGTCTGTTCCAGCGGGGTCTTGTCAGCCAGGGTATCGAGATACCGGCTCGGTTCCATGCCCAGCGCTGCGGAGCACAGCTCGGCAGCGTAATCCAGGTCAGAGAAGATATCTTCCTTTGCGTCGTTGCCGCCCGTCACGGAAACGATCCAATCGGGCAGCCATTTGAATGCCTCTTTGTTCATTCTTTGGTATGCTAAGGTGGCGACTTCCTCATAGACTTTGCGACGATAGCTTACCTGGAAAGTGCTGTTATACATAACTCAAAAACTCCTTTCGCCTTGGTTTGTACTTGCATTATAACGAAAGGGATCTTTCTTGTGAAATGTGAAATCCGTAACCCTCTATGTGTCTGTGATATAACGCAGGAACCCAAACGGGATAGGGGGGATCGGCGCAGGACTTTCCGTAAAGAACTTCTGCTTTCTTATTATATATCGTTTCATTGCGCTTGTTAACCCATTTTACAGCATTTCTGTCAACAAATTTGCACGATCGTTTTTGGGCACTCTGTGGTCAGCTCAAAAATGAGCTGGGGTTTTTGTGCAGAACAGCAAAGGGGGTGGGAAAAACGGCCTTAGATAGGTTGCATAAATTATGCATGATTTCTTGTGGCAACCTGTCAAAACGAGGGCGGGCGGATGACAACAATGATAAGGCGGTGAGATGATTTTGGGATACCAGGACGAAAAATGCAGCATATCGCACAAAAAAACACCCACAGCATACGGAATGCTGTGGGTGTTGGAATAGGACAAACTCGTAGGAGGAAATTTGTCGTGGGGGTGATGCAGGTCAGGCGGAGGCGTCCGGCTGTTTGGGCTGGGTCTGCTCCAGGAAGTAGTCCAACCGCACCTGGGCGGCGCCGGTGGGACAGGTCTCGGCACAGATGCCGCAGCTGACGCATTTCTCGTAGTTGATGGATGCCAGATTGTTGCGGACGGTGATGGCGCCTTCCGGACATTCACGCTCGCAGCGGCGGCAGCCGATGCAGGCATGAGAACAGGCCTTTCGTGCGCCGGCACCCGGTTCGGTGTTGCTGCACAGGACGGCGATGGTGCTCTCAGAGGGAACCACATGGATGACATGGTTGGGACAGACCTTGGAACAGATGCCGCAGCCGGTACAGATGTAGGGATCGATCTGGGCAATGCCGTTCTGGATGCGGATGGCGCCGTTGGGACAGGCGTTCATACAGTCCCCGTGCCCCAGGCAGCCGTAGACACATTCGCCTTCGCCGCCGTAGAACTGCTTGGCGCCCTGGCAGCTGTTGATGCCCTGATAGACGTATTTCTTATGGGTGTGGTCGCAGTCGCCGCGGCAGCAGACTACGGCGGTCATGGGCAGGACTTCTTCCGCTTCCACGCCCATGACGGCGGCGATGGCTTTTGCGGCAGTGTCCGCGCCTGGAATACAAAGATTAGTCTTGGCACCGGCTTCCACCACTGCCTTGGCATAGCCATCACAGCCAGTGTAGCCGCAGGAACCACAGTTGGCCCCAGGGAGGCATTCTCGCACGGCGGTGATGCGCTCATCCACCTTCACTTCCATGACCACAGAGGCCACAGCCAGCAGCAGGCCACAGATGAGACCGATGACGGTGACGGCCAGGATAGGAACTAAAATGCTATTCATTATGTGCTACCTCCTATCAACCGAACAGATTGGTGATGACCCCGGAGAATCCGAAGAAGGACAGGGAGACGATGGCGGCAGCGACCAGGGTGATGGGCAGGCCGTCAAAGGCCGGGGAGGGGGTGGATTCATCCACACGGGAACGGACGCCGGAGAAGATGACCATGGCCAGGAGATAGCCCAGGCCGCAGCCCAGGGCACAGACCATGGATTCCCAGAAGGTGTAGCCATCGGAGATGTTGTTCATGGTCACGCCCAGCACGGCGCAGTTGGTGGTGATCAGGGGCAGATAGACGCCCAGAGAGGCGTGGAGGGCGGGGAGGTACTTTTTCAGTACGATCTCCACCAGCTGCACCAGGGCGGCGATGACCAGGATGAAGACCACGGTCTCCATGTAGACGAAGTTCACGCCGCCGTCCAGCAGGAAGTGGTAGATGGGCCAGGTGACCGCGGTGGACATGAGCATGACGAAGATGACGGCAGCACTCATGCCAACGGCCTGATCCAGCTTACGGGACACGCCCAGGAAGGAGCAGATGCCCAGGAATTTGACGAGCACGTAGTTGTTGGTAATGGCGGCGGTCAACAGAATGACGATCATAGTTTTCATTTGGTTGCCTCCTTCTCACCGTGCTGTCCGCAGCTGCCCGCCATGGGACAGCCGGCACAGCCGAACTCTTTCTTCTTGATGGCCTTCCCCTTGGAGATCTTGTTGACCAGGGCGATGAGGCAGCCGAAGACGAAGAAGCCGCCGGGAGCCATGGTCATGATGCCGATGGGGTTGTCGGAGAACCAGGGGACAGGCAGGCCGCAGAAGGTACCGCTGCCCAGGACTTCACGGATGATGGCCATGGCACAGATGGCCAGGGTGAAGCCCAGACCCATGCCGATGCCGTCCACTGCGGAGTCCAGCACCTTGTTCTTGTTGGCGAACATCTCTGCACGGCCCAAGATGATACAGTTGACCACGATCAGGGGCAGGTAGACGCCCAGGGATTTATAGAGGCTGTAGGCGTAGGCTTCCAATACCATTTCTACGATGGTGACGAAGCCGGCCACGAGGACGATGTAACAGGGGATACGGACGGAGTCCGGGATGACCTTCCGCAGGGCGGAGATGGCCATGTTGGAACAGATCAGGACCACCGTAGCGGCGATGCCCATACCGAAGGCGGCCACCACAGAGGTGGAGATGGCCAGGGTGGGGCAGGTGCCCAGCACCAGCACCAGGACGGGGTTCTCCTTGATCAGACCGTTGAGAAAAATTTGCAGTTTGCTGACCTTCGTGTTGCTCATTTAGGCGGCCTCCTTTACAAGCTCATAGGCGGCAAAGGCCTTTTCCACGCAGCCGCGATAGGCGGTGGAGGTGATGGTTGCGCCGGAGATGGCGTTGACGCCGTCCAAGGATTTGTCCTTGCCCTGGTACTGGTCGGTGTATTCCGGGTTCGCGGTCTTGCCGCCCAGAGTGGCGGTCTCACCGGAGACGTCCAGGGTGGAGCAGTTCAAGATGGTGCCGTCGTTGTCGATGGCGCACATGACGGAGATGGTGCCGCCGAAGCCCTTGCCTTCTACGGTGAAGACGTAGCCGGCAGTGGCACCGGAGCTGTCCTTACCCTGGTAGACGCTGACCACGCCGTCAGGCAGATCCTTGACGTCCAGCTGTTCAAAGTCGGTGGCGTCGGGCATGACGGACTGTCTGGCCTGGTTTTCACGCTCTTCCGAAGCGGCCTGGATGACCGGCGAAGTGTAGCTGTTGACCACAGCCAGAGCGCCGGAGGTCACCAGACAGATGATGACCAGGATGACGATGCTCTTGATGACGCCTAGTTTCTTGCTCTTACTCATGCGTTGACACCTCCGATCGGCTTGTTACGGGTCCAGGAAGTGATGTAAGGATTGAGGATGTTCATAAACAGGATGGCGAAGGAGACGCCTTCGGGATAGCTGCCCCAGACACGGATGAGGACGGTGATGAGGCCGCAGCCGATGCCGAAGACCACCTTGCCCCAGGGGGTGGGGGGAGAGGTGACGTAGTCGGTTGCCATGAAGATGGCACCCAGCAGCAGGCCGCCGGAGAGGACCTGGTAGACAGGCTGCTGCCCCAGCAGAGCGGTGAGCACGAAGACGGTGCCGATGAAGGCCACGGGGATGTGCCAGGTGATGACCTTGCGGACGATCAGGTAGATGCCGCCGGCGATCAGAGCCAGGGAGCAGGTCTCACCCAGGCAGCCGCCTTCCCAACCGATGAAAGCGTGCCACAGGGAGGGGAGCTGGTCGATGGCACCCTTGGAGATGAGCGCCAGGGGGGTGGCAGAGGAGACCGCGTCGGGGAAGACCCAGTTGGTCATGCTGCCGGAGAAGGCCAGGAACAGGACGACACGGCCCACGATGGCCGGGTTTGCAAAGTTCTTGCCCAGGCCGCCGAAGAGCTGCTTGACCACGACGATGGCCACCAGGCAGCCAAAGACCGCCTGCCACAGGGGGATGGTGACCGGCAGGTTCATGGCCAGGATCATACCGGTGACGGCTGCGGAGCAGTCGCTGATGGTGATGGGCTGTTTGGTGCCCTTCTGATACAGGAACTCAAACAGGACGCTGGCAGCCATGCAGACCACGGTGACCAGCAGGGCTCGGACGCCGAAGATGACGCAGGACGCGATGAGTGCGGGACAGAGGGCGATCAAAACGTCCCGCATGATGGTCTGCGTAGTTCTGGGGGAGCGAATGTGGGGAGATACGCTGACAAACAGTTCACTCATTGGTGGCAGCCTCCTTTCTCTCTTCCGCCTCTTTCAATTCCAATTCTTCCTTGGCCTTCTGCTCCTGGAGCTTCTGCCAATCCCGCAGCATGACCTTGGCCAGCTTGTTGGTCTGCACCAACGGACGCTTGGCAGGACAGATGTAGGAACAGCAGCCGCATTCCATGCACAGGTTGACCTTCAGTTTGCTGAGCTTTTCGGGATCCTTCAGACGATAGGCGGTCTCGATCTCCTTGGGCGCCAGCTTCAGCGGACAGTGGTTGATGCAGTTGCCGCAGCGGATGCAGGCAGTGGGTTCCGGAATGTGGGCGTCAGCCTTGTTGAAGGCCAGGGTGGCGTTGGTGGTCTTCTGCACCGGCATATCCAGATCGGGAACCGCCATGCCCATCATGGCACCGCAGTACAGCACCTTGCCCGGCTCCTCTTTGAAGCCGCCGCAGTAGTCATAGAGGACCCGCAGGGGAGTGCCGATGGGGGCGATGACGTTGCCGGGGTTGCGGACAGCGGAGCCGTCCACGGTGACACACCGTTCTACCAGGGGCATCCCGGTACGGATGTAGTGGGTGATGGTGGCCAGGGTGGTGCAGTTGATGACCACCGCGCCCACGTCGATGGGCAGCTTGCCTTCCGGGATGATGTGTCCCAGCAGATTGTAGACCAGGATCTTCTCACCGCCCTGAGGGTACATATGGGGCAGAGCAGATACTTCGATCCCTTGGGTTTTCGCACAAAGGGCCTGGAAGCGCTGGATACACTCCGGCTTGTTCTCTTCGATGGCGATGATGATGCGCTTGGCCTTGTAGTATTTTTGCAGCATCAGGATGCCATCCCACACCTCGTCGGTGCGGTCCAGCATGGTGCGGGTGTCGCTGGTGACGTAAGGCTCGCACTCAGCGCCGTTGATGATGATGGCTTCGATCTTGCTCAGATCTTTCACCATCAGCTTGACGGCGGAGGGGAAGCCTGCGCCGCCCTGACCGACCACACCGCTGTCATTGACAGCGTGGATAAAGCTCTCCAGGTCGTGAACATCCGGGGGAGCCAGGGTCTCCAGGGGTTCGTTGCGGCCATCAGACGCAATGGTGATGGCTTTGACGTAGTTGCCGGCGAACTTCATAAAATCGTCCACGGAAGCGACGGTGCCAGAGATACTGGCGTAGACCGGAGCGGAGACGAAGCCGCCGGCTTCCCCGATGAGCTGCCCCACCTTAACAGTGTCGCCGCGCTTGACCACCGGCACAGCCGGGATGCCAATGTGCATGGACATGGGAATGGTGACCTTGGACGGCGTCGGGATCCGTTCCGGAGCACAGCCCGCCGTTTGTTTTAGATTGGGCAATTTGACTCCGTGCATTTTGATCATCATGTTACCTCCTATCCAAAAGAGATTCTGAGATTGTCCTATACTACTCTTTTAAATGGTATTATGAAGGCTCTTTGCAAGCCTTACATACGTGAATTGTCCACAGAAGCCAGTGAACGCTCCTGTGATGATGCCAGAGATGAGCAGCACCGGCAGGTAATAACCGATGGCGGTGGTGCCCATGACGGCGATGGCGACCGCCAGCTGGCCCAGGTTATGAGCCACGGCGGCGAAGACGCTGACCACCCACATCTGCTCCGGCGCAAACCGTCGGCGGAGCAGGGCGCTGACACAGAAGGCCAACAGGCCGCCGGTCATGCTGAACAGGAAGGCTATCATCTGCCCGGTGGCGATACAGCCCAAGGTCACCCGCACCAGCACGATGCACAGGGTAGGGCCAGGCCCCAGGGCGTACATGGCGAAGACGGTGACCACGTTGGCCAGACCCAGCTTGATGCCGGGGATGGCGGTCAAGGAGGGCAGCTGCGCTTCCGCTGTGAAGATGCACAGGGCGATGGCGGTGAGCAGGGCGGTCAGGGTCAGCTTTCGCGTGTTCATGATACCGCCCCCGTCACTGCGTCCACGCCGTCCCCTTGGCTGTCCTGGTATTGGATGAGCACCCGGTTGGGCAGGCAGACGATGGGGGAAGCCTTCTCGCTGAGCTTGCCACGGTGGACGCACACCTTGTCGGGACAGGTGGCGTGGGTGATACAAATATCATCATGGGTAATATGAATGGTGTTATACATTTCATCATCCCCTAACACAATGTCATAGGGTTCCTGGACGGTGTCCAGGTCGATGGTATACAGCAATTTACTGTTTTGGTAGATCTCCACCACGTGGCTGCCCGATTTGCTGGGCAGCGCCATCCAAGCACCGGCACAGACCAGGCAGAGGAGGGCAAAGGCGATGAGCCAATATTTGTTCTTCATCGGGAGATCACCTCCATGGTGTACTTGCCTGTGGGCGTGAAGGAATCGGCGATGCCTTCACTGCACAGGATGCGATTGTCTTCCGTGATGAGCACCATCTCGAAGGCGTCCTTGGAGCCTTGCCAATAGGCGGTGGCTTTGTCCGGCCCCATGACGAACAGGGCGGTGGACAGGGCGTCTGCCAGCACGTCGTCTTGGCTGATGATGGTGGCGGAGAGGAGACCGGATTGGGCGGGAGAGCCGGTGGCGGGGTCCAGGATGTGATGATAGACCTTGCCGTTTTCTTCGAAGTTCCGCTGGTACCCGCCGCTGGTGACCACGGCGGTGTCCTGCACTTGCAAAACGCCGGCGTAATTGCTGGTGTCGTTGGGGTCGGTGATGGCCACCTTCCAGTTGGAGCCGTCTGGCTTTGTCCCCACCACGTGGACATTTCCGCCCAAAGATAGGTTGGCAGAAGTAACACCGGCGTCGGTCAGCAGCTTGGCTGCCCGGTAGGAGGCGTAGCCTTTGGCGATTGCGCCCAAATCCAGCTGGGTTCCTTTATCTAAGGTGACGGAAGTACCATTCAGATGGCAGTGATCCCGACCGACGGTCTGTAATGCGGTCTGTATTTGGGTGGAGGTCGGCACTTGAAAATCGCCGGAATAGAATCCCCAGAGCTGGGAGACGGGATAGAGGGTGATGTCCAGCGCGCCGTCCGTATCTTGACATAAAGTCAAGGCACGTTCCAACAATTGGCTGGTCTCAGCGGAGACGGTGGCGGAACCGGAACGGTTCAGCCGGGCGATGTCGCCGGTGGAGCTGGAGATGGAGAAGAGCCGATCCAATCGGTACAGCTCGCTCTCCACGTCAGCCAGCGCCGCCTCGGCGTGGTCGCCGTAGGCGGAGAGAGTCATGACAGTATCCATAGCAAAACATTCACGGGTCACCTCCTGGCTGGCACAGCCGGTGAGCGGGAGGAGCAGGAGGGATACCAAAACGGTCATACAGCAGAGGAATTGCCAATGGCGATTTCGGTGCCTGTGTGTGACATTTTGTCGGAAAAAGTGCCCGCGCATATGGAAAACTCCTTATCAAAACGGGATTCCCTGATTCAAATATTTCGTATGATTAGATTATAAAGCCAGGGAAACGGGTTTGTGAAATATTAGATTCGTATATGAGGTATGCAATTATGGTATGAACTTCTTGCAGATTTTGGAGGAAACGGCGTAGAAAAAACGCCGGTGCGGCCAGGGCGAAGCGGCGTGTTGTGCAGTTTATCTCCTGTCTGCGGTGTTGTATTTTACTACGCTCGAAGGAAAATGACAATGTTAGTGATTGGATGAGCTGGGCATCCGTGGAAGAAAAAGTGGGGGAAATCATATCATCCCGGTGTAAATTATAAAAATTGTTTATTTTGCCCAAAGTTGATGGGAAAAGAATGTGGTGTTTTTTTCGAATCAAAAAGGGATTGCGAAGGGTGAAACAAAGTCTTGTAAAAAATGACAGATTTTCCTGTGCCATGCAGAGATCCGGTCGCAGATCGAGGTGGTTCCGCGTGGCGGCTGAGAGGGGAGCGGCGACGTCTGCTGGATGGATGGAAAGGGGCGTGGAGTGTGTGGGTGGAGGGGGAGAACTTTTGGTGAGGTATTTTAGAAATGTCCGTGACAGAAAAACAAAAATACAAATGACCAAAAGTCAGTTTCTTTGAATTTGATTATACGCCCGTTTGCGAAAATTGCAAGGGAGAATTGCGAAAAAATCCCCCAAAATCCGTCGGCTCTTTTTCACGGATGTGTCAAAGGCGAAGGAACGGGACCCGATAGCGTGAGCGGGCGTGGAGCACATAAAATGTGGTCAGATTTACACAAAGTGGATGAAATGAGGGGCTGTGTTGGAGGAAACACAGAAGATGCGAGAGAAAATGCCCCGCGTTTTGGCGAAAATGCGTCTTGCGTTTTGGAATCCAACCAATGCTATAATAGTAGCTGTGAAACGGGGAGCTGGCTGAAGTCGGCTGAGAGGGAACTGATTGGTTCCGACCCATGACCTGATTTGGATAATGCCAACGTAGGGAAATAGAGCACGATTGTCTTCATGATTGCGAGGCGATACCTACGGTTGCAGGTATCGCCTTTTTTCTGCGCCTGTTCAGACCGGGTTTTTCAAATTTGATTCAGGAGGAATCTGACATGAAAACCAAATCCAACACCACCCGTAAGCTGGCTCTGGCCGGCATCCTCACCGCAGTCGCCGTGGTGGGCAGTCTCATCAGCGTGCCCGTGGCAGGCAGCAAGTGCGCCCCTGTCCAGCACATGGTCAACGTCTTCGCCGCTGTGGTCTTAGGCCCCTGGTGGGGTGTGGCCATCGCTTTCTGCGCCAGTCTTCTGCGCAATCTGCTGGGCATTGGCAGTCTGATGGCTTTCCCTGGCAGCATGGTGGGCGCCCTGTGCTGTGGGCTGGTCTATCACTTCTCCAAGCGCATCAGCCTGACCTGTGTGGCGGAAGCCCTGGGCACCGGCGTGCTGGGCGGTCTGGCTGCTTATCCCATCGCCAAGCTGCTGATGGGGCTGGAACCGGCTGGCTTCACGGTCTATATGCTGCCCTTCTTCATCTCCACCGCAGCAGGCAGCGTGCTGGCCTTTGTGCTGCTGAAGATCTTGGAGAAGAGCCATGTGCTCCACGCGCTGGAAGCGTGAGCGGATGAGCGCACATCCGGTTTTCGCACAGGTGCGGCAGCGTGCCCCAAAGGTGCACTGCCTGACCAACCCGGTGACCATGCAGGATGTGGCCAACGTGCTGCTGGCAGCCGGAGGCAGCGCGGTGATGGCCCAGGACGCGGCAGAAGTGGAGGAGATCACCGCCCTCTGCGACGCCACGCTGCTGAACACCGGTGTGCCCAGTGCGGAGAAATTCCATGCCTGCACCCTGGCCGGTGTCCGAGCCAATGGGCTGGGGCATCCGGTGGTGCTGGACCCGGTAGGGGCTGGCGCCAGCGCCTTTCGGCGCAGCCGGTTGGGTGCGTTGCTGGAACAGGTGCGGCCGACCATCATCCGGTGCAACCAGGAGGAAGCGGCCGCCCTGCTGGGGGTGCGGCAGAAGCAGGACCTGCGCCTGGTCAGCGGCGGGGTGGAGAGCGGCTTGACTGCCTCAGAGGAGGCGGCTTGCGCTCTGGCCACCCAGCTGGCACAGACGGTGGGGTGTACCGTGCTGATGACCGGCGCGACCGATGTGGTCACCGACGGCGTCCAGCTGGCCACCCTTCATGGCGGCGACCCGTGCATCCAGCGCATCACCGGAGGCGGGTGCATGCTCTCCGCCCTGTGTGCGCTGCTCTGTGGCGGCGGCGTGTCCGCCTTTGACGCAGCCCGGTGGGCCGGGAAGCTCTGGCGAGACTGTGCCGCACAGGCGGGGCAGCGTGCTGGGACGGGGCGAATGGGCACCTTTCATGTGGCGCTGTTCGACGCCGTTTCGGCAGTATTTTGGAACGAAGGAGCGGTGGAAGGATGAATCCACAACAGCTGAGATTATACGCCGTCACCGACCGCAGCTGGCTGAAGCCGGGGGAGACCCTGGTGGAGGTGGTGGAGACCCTGCTGAAAGCGGGAGTCACCTGTGTGCAGCTGCGGGAGAAGGAGGCGGAAGATGCGCTCATCTTGCAGGAGGCGCAGGAGCTGAAGGAACTGTGTCACCGATACGGTGTCCCGTTCCTGGTCAACGACCGGCCGGATCTGGCTCAGGCTGTTGGCGCGGACGGGGTCCACGTGGGACAGGAGGACACTGGCCTGGTGGAAGCCCGGAACCTGTTGGGCGCCAACGCTTTGCTGGGTGGCAGCGCCCACACAGTGGAGGAAGCCCTGGCCGCCCAGGCGGCGGGGGCGGACTACCTGGGCTGCGGCGCAGTCTTCGGCAGCGGCACCAAGCATAACGTCAGCCAGATGTCCCTGGAGACACTGACTGCCATCTGCCAGGCGGTGGACATCCCCGTGGTGGCCATCGGTGGGGTCAGCTTGGACAACCTGCCGTTGCTGGCGGGCACCGGCATTGCCGGTGTGGCGGTCATCAGCGGATTGTTCGCCGCAGCGGACAAGACCGAAGCAGCCCAGGCGTTTTTGCAGCAGCTGGAGGGACTGGTATGAAGGTGGCTTTGACCATCGCAGGCAGTGATTGCAGCGGCGGCGCTGGGATTCAAGCGGATTTAAAAACCTTCCTCATGCACCGGGTGTATGGGATGAGCGTGGTCACGGCGTTGACGGCGCAGAACACCACCGGTGTGTACGGAGTGGTGGAGCCGGAGCCGGCGTTTTTGGCCAGTCAGCTGGACTGTGTGTTCCAGGACATTTTCCCGGACGCTGTGAAAATCGGCATGATGCCCTCTGTCCAGGCGGTGCACGTCACCGCCGAGAAGCTGCGGCAGTACCGACCCGCCCATATCGTCATCGACCCGGTCATGGTCTCCACCAGCGGCCGGTGGCTCATGAGCGCTCAGGCGGTGGAGGCAGCGCAGCGGGAGCTGTTCCCGCTGGCGGAGGTGCTCACGCCCAACCTGCCGGAGGCGGAGGCCCTCATCGGACGTCCCATCGCCAGCCGCGGCGAGACGGAAGCGGTGGCGGCAGAGCTGTCCCAGCGCTATGGCTGCGCCATCCTGCTCAAGGGTGGGCACCGGGTGACGGATGCCGATGACCTATTGTGGCAAGACGGGAAAGGGACGTGGCTTTCAGGCAGCAAAGTGGACAATCCCAACGCCCACGGCACCGGCTGCACCTTGTCCAGCGCCATTGCGGCCAACCTGGCCAACGGTCAGGACTTATGCGGGGCGGTTCGCTCGGCGAAGGCCTATCTGACGGCGGCGCTGCGTGCTGGCCTGGATTTGGGGCGAGGACAGGGACCCATGGACCACACCCTAGGCGGAAGAACGAAACAAACACAAGCCTTTTTTGACTTTTTGGAGGAACAGGAATGACTTATACCACACAGATGGATGCAGCCCGGAAGGGCATCGTGACGGAACAGATGAAGCGGGTGGCGGAGAAGGAACACCTGCCGGTGGAACAGCTGCGGGAGCTGGTGGCGGAGGGCAAGGTGGCCATCTGCGCCAATAAGCGCCATACCTGTCTGGACCCGGAAGGGGTGGGCAGTATGCTGCGCACCAAGGTGAACGTGAACCTGGGGGTCTCTCGGGACTGCAAGGACTACGATGTAGAGATGCAGAAGGTCATGAGCGCCGTGAACCTGGGGGCAGAGGCCATCATGGATCTGTCCAGCCACGGCAACACCCAGCCCTTCCGGCAGAAGCTGACCCGGGAGTGCCCGGTGATGATCGGCACGGTGCCGGTGTATGACTCGGTCATCCACTACCAGCGGGACCTGGCGGAGCTGACCGCTCAGGATTTCGTGGATGTGGTGCGCCTCCACGCCCAAGACGGGGTGGACTTTGTGACCCTCCACTGTGGCATCACCCGGAAGACCATCGAGCAGATCCGCAAGCACAAGCGGAAGATGAACATCGTCAGCCGTGGCGGCAGCCTGGTCTTTGCGTGGATGAGCATGACCGGGGAGGAGAACCCCTTCTACGAGCATTTTGATGAGATTTTGGACATCTGCGAGGAGTACGACGTGACCATCTCCCTGGGCGACGCCTGCCGTCCCGGCTGCCTGGCGGACGCTACCGACGTGTGCCAGATCGAAGAGCTGGTGCGGCTGGGTGAGCTGACCAAGCGGGCATGGGCGCACAACGTGCAGGTGATGGTGGAAGGCCCGGGTCACGTGCCCCTGGATCAGGTAGCGGCCAATATGGAGGTGCAGAAGAGCATCTGTATGGGCGCACCCTTCTACGTCCTGGGGCCGCTGGTGACGGATATTGCCCCCGGCTATGACCACATCACCGCTGCCATTGGCGGCGCGGTAGCGGCCATGAGCGGCGCAGCATTCCTGTGCTACGTGACGCCGGCAGAGCATCTGGCGCTGCCCAACGTGGAGGACGTGAAGCAGGGCATCATCGCCTCTAAGATTGCTGCCCACGCGGCGGACATTGCCAAAGGCATCCCCCACGCCCGGGACATCGACGACAAGATGGCAGACGCCCGTCGGGTGCTGGATTGGGATGCACAGTTCGCCTGCGCCCTGGACCCGGAGACCGCCAAGGCAATCCGCAACGACCGGCTGCCCGAGGATGACCACAGCGATACGTGCAGCATGTGCGGCAAGTTCTGCGCGGTGCGCAGCATGAACAAGGCGCTGGCTGGGGAGTACATCGATATCCTGTAAGTGCAGACTCTCGCTAAAATAAAGAAAAAATCCCCTGAGCAATCTGCTCAGGGGATTTTTTACGCCTCAAACAGGGGCTTGGTGTGATACTGCATGGCGTGCATGGAGAGGTAGAGGGCGGTGAAGACATTGGGGGCGCTGACATCGGAGTGGGTGATCTGCTTGATGTTTTTCAAGCGGTATTTCATGGTGTTGTAGTGGATGTCCAACTCCTTGGCGCAGGTGGCCATATTGCCGCCGCTCTTCAGGTAATGGAGCAGGGTGGGGAAATACTCGGTGTTGTAGGTGGCGTCGTATTTTTGGAGGGTGCGGAAGATGGGGTGCTGGAAGGCCTTCATGCTGACGACCTGATGAGCCAGGTGCACCAGGTGGTCGATCATGTGGTCGGAGAAGGTGAACAGGTGGGTGTCTGTCCGCTCCCGCTCACCGATCTCCAGGGTCTGCTTGGTCAAGTCGTAGTGGAGCTTCAGGTCGGACAGGTCGGTGAACACATTGCTGACGGCGGCATACAGGTTGTTCCGTTCCAGTACACCGGTCAGCTTTTCCATGGCACTGCTGTGCTCGGGGGGGAATTGCTGGGCATCCAGCAGGAAGACCACATTCAGCTCGTGGATCATAGACAGCTGCCCGGGGAAGAGCGGGGTCAGGTAGCGACGGATGAGGCCGCAGGCCACGTTCTTGTTCTGCCGCTCCAGCAGCGGCTCGGTGATGACCAGCAGCTGCATCTCTTCCGGGAGGGTGACGCCCAAACGGCTCAGCTGGTTGTCGATCTCCTCCTGCGTCAGTGGCTGGCAGAGGAGGGTGTGGATGAGAGCGGATTCGTTGGAGTCCAGGTAATTGTAGTCCTCGTACTTGCTGCGCAGGAACAGGGAGACAATGTCCCGCAGGTTGCGGACCATGTCCAGGTCGGAGGGGAGGAAGGGGCGGAGAAAATCGTAGGCGCAGAGCATACCGAAATAGTTGTCGTCGATGTAGATGGAGGCGGCGATCTTCCGGATGCCGCTGGGGAGGGTGTACTGGACAATGCCGTCCTTTTCCCGCATGAGGCCGTAGACCCCCAGCTGATGGGAGGAGTCCAGGTGTTCGGTGGTGGCGAAGTTGGTGGACAGCTCTGCCAGCAGCATATTGTCATCCGTCATGGTCTGGTTGTAGGAATAAGCCAGCAGCCGTGCCGTCCGGTCGTAGACGGAGAAGGGCATGTTGATAAATTGGGTGGCTTCCCCGAGCATGGCGGTCAGGTCTTTGCTGGACAGGGCGATGGAGTACATCTTGTTCTGGAAGTCCAGATATTCGTAGGGGCGGAAGAGGACGGACTGGATGGTCTCCCAGAGTGTGAGGAACTGAGCGGGCTGCTGGAGGAGGATGACGGGGATGGTCTTGGGGGCCAGCTCCGGCTGGAACACGCTGCTGTCACCGTAACAGATGAAGGCGGCGGCGCGGCTTTTTTCTGGGAAGGTCAGGAATTGGTCGCAGGGGATGATATACATCCGCCCAGGCTCCAGAAAGGACGTGTTATTGCCCACAGAGCTGTAGTGGATGGTGCCGGGTTTCCCGAACAATGCGGGCTGGAAGGGGGACAGAACGTCCAATAATACTTGAGTATTTGTGATCATGAGAATCTCCTTTGGCTTTATAGGCAAAGCAAACGGGCTGAACTTGTACGAAGGGTATAAAGACAGAAAAAGTGCTTTTTGCTATGATAAAGACACCCCAAAGAGAACACGGCGACAGCAGTCGCGTGTGGGGAGACGTACAAGATCGTTGGCCTGTGTGCTGCCTGTGACGATGATAGGGAACGGGTGGATGCGCACAGCGCGCGTCTTTGCGTGATGAAACAAACTGGCCGGTTTTTTTCAAGAACTAGTTGCAATATGCGCCTTGCACGGCGGAATTTCGATCCAGAAAAACAGTAGCTCATTGGAACACTTCCTACTTTCTGAATTCCCTCTCACAGTGCGGGGGATGGGTGGATCGCGGTCCTGACGGCATCCCCCGCACGGCGGCGCGCGCAATGGGTTTTGTTGTTTGGTAGATGTCTGTGAAGAAGGAGGATTAAAGTATGAGAACGGATGAAAGATTTTCCGGTTATCGCGTTCTGATCGGCTGTTTCCTGGTCATGTTCGTTCACCTTGGTATGCTCTCTTCCCTGGGTATCTTCATCCCCCGGATGGTTCCGGATCTGAATGAGACACTAGGGAGGGTTTCGTTGATGACGTCCTTTGCGACCATCGTCGCATTTGTCATGAGTTTTATCACCCCCAAATTGCTGCACAAATTCTCAGCTCGGATTCTGCTGGGTGTGGCTTCTGTGCTATGCGGCATCCACTTTATCATGTACGGGATGGCACAGAATGTGTACGTGCTGTGGGCAGGCGCCTCCTTGGGCGGCGTCGTCCTGGGCTGCGGCACCAACGCTGTCATCGGCACCATCATCTCTTCTTGGTTCATCCGGAAGCGTTCCGCTATCATCGGCTACGTCTTCGGCGGCGCCGCTCTGGGCGGTGCTGCGGTCCAGTTCCTGGGCGGCAGGATGATACACGCAGTGGGCTGGCGGGAGACCTACATCCTGCTGGGGGTCATCGGCTTTGCCATCGCCCTGATCGCCAACCTGCTCTTTATCCGAGACCCGCAAAAGCTGGGGCAGAAGCCCTTGGGCTGGGAAGATGCAGCGGTGGAACATGAGAAGGCGGAGCATGTGACAGAGACGGGCGTGACCGCTAAGGCGGCCATGAAAACACCGTCCTTCTGGCTGTTGTTTGTTGGTATCATCCTGGCAGGCTTCCTGATCACCGGCTTCCAGAGCTTCGCTCCTGCCTTCTGGCAGGAGAACGGCATGGATGCGGTCCAGTCCTCCTCCTACCTGAGCCTGTACTCTTTGATCGGATGTGTTGGCGTCATGATCGGCGGTGTGGTTGCGGACAAGATGGGCAACCGGGGCTTTATCGCCTACATTCTCCTGGCTTACATCATCGGTATGTTCTGCGCCACCCGCTATGGCGCCAACCAGTCCGCTGTCCTGGTCATCCTCACTTGCCTGCTCATCGGTCTGTCCTATCCGGCCAGCACCTCTATCCCCGCTACGGTCACCACAGGTGCCTTCGGGGGACGGGAATATGCCAAGATCTGCTCCTATCTGATGGCGGCGCTGTATTTCGGCAAGGCCATCGTCTCCCCGGTGCTCAGCGGCATCAAAGCGGCCAGCGGCGGCCTCATGGGTGGTTTCATCGCCCTGTTCGCCATCGCGATCGCAGTGTTGGTCCTGGTGGAGCTGGGACTCATGTGCGCTCCCATGCACAAGCTGACTCACGCGCAGCGGCTGGAGCTGGAGCGTTTGGAACGGGAGGTCTCTCCTGACTGACCCATGCAGATTCAACTCATTTTGTGTAACCTCTGCTCCTGCAAGGCTTCGGCCTTGTGGGAGCGTTTTTTTGTGGCCCATTCGATAAAAAAATATCGGCTTTTTCAAACGGGTCTTATCCATAGTAGGGAAAATAGAGGGGGGAATTTGTCTCTCGGGGATAAAGACCTTTTGTGGGGTAGATTTTATAATATAAGTACAATCAATCAAGGATTTCGGAACAAGATCGCACATTTCCCCGTTTCACACACAGGTGTGCCTCATCTGGGATCCCTGATGCCCTTGACTTTGGATAAGGAGGAAATTTAAGATGTCTGAAGCAAAAACCTACATCGCTGGTCTGATCCAGAACGCCAGAGCAGCGCAGAAGGAATTCGAAGAGAATTTCACCACCCAGCGCGCGGTGGACGAGGTTGTCCGTGCCATCGCACTGACCATCTACAACGCCAAGGAAGAGCTGGCACCCGAAGTGGTCGAAGAGACTGGCATGGGCACTGTGGCCTATAAGATCACCAAGATGATCGCTACCACCACCGGTCAGTGGAACACCATGCGTGGCAAGGCTTCCATGGGCTTCATCGAAAACCCCTATGACGAACCCGGTGTCCGTGTCATCGCAAAGCCCATCGGCGTTGTCGGCAGCATCTGCCCCACTACCAACCCCATCATCACGGTCGTCATGAATAGCATGGCTGCCATCAAGTGCAGAAATGCCATCATCGTAGCTCCCCATCCCAAGGCAAAGTTCGTCTCTCAGAAGGCAGTCAACATGATCCGTGCCGCGTTCGCAAAGCTGGGCGCACCGGAAGATCTGATCCAGATCGTTGCTCCTGACCACTGCACCATCGAGACCACCGACGAGCTGCTGGCAGCCTGCGACGTCAACGTAGCCACTGGCGGCCCCGGCATGGTCAAGTCCGTCTATTCCTGCGGTAAGCCCGGTTTCGGCGTTGGCCAGGGCAACACCCAGGAGATCATCTGCGATGACTGGACCGACCTGGAGACCACCTGCGCAGCCGCTGTGGCCAACCGCGCTTGGGACCTGGGCGTGCCCTGTACCGGCGACCAGATGATCCACATCTCCGCAAAGCGGGAAGCAGACTTCCTGGCAGCAGTGGAAAAGGGTGGCGCTTACATCATCGACGATCCCGAAGTCCGTGCCAAGCTCAGTGCCTATGTCTTCCCCGATGGCAAGAACATCAACCGTGATGTGGTCGGCAAGACCCCGCAGGTCGTCGGCAAGGCCATCGGCATCGAGGTGCCCGAAGACCGTCAGGTCCTGCTGACCAAGGTGGTCGGCCAGGCACAGGACGATGTGCTGTGCAAGGAATGCCTGTTCCCCCTGATGCGCTACAGAACCTATGAGACCTTCGAAGAAGCCGTTGACGCTGCTTGCGCGAACCTGTACATGGAAGGCGCTGGCCACAACAGCTCCATCTGGACCAACGACGAGGCCAACATCGAATACGCTTCCATGCGTATGCCCGTCTCCCGTCTCCAGGTCAACCAGGTGCCTCTGGGCAAGAACAATGGTATGCCCCCCACCACCACGCTGGGCTGCGGCTACTGGAGCGGCAACAGCATTTCCGAGAACTTCGAGTGGTATCACCTGTATCAGACCACCCGCGTCTCCACCGAACTGCCCAACAAGCGTCTGTTCAAGCCGGAAGACTGGGACGATTTCGGCATCTGCCCGGTGGTAGAAGACTGATCTTCGATCATACAGTCATAAAGTGTCCCTCCTATTTGTGTGAAGTGAAGTAACCTTCACGATATTCTTTGACAGCGGTGACTCAGTACCCCGCCGCTGTCCCTCTCCGAAAGACCGGGTGCCACGGGGTTGTGTCCGTGGCACCACGGTCGAATCCGACCCTCTGCCCGACCCCTTTCTAAACCGGTCCGCTCTCCCTTACTCCTCTTGCGTGCCGGCGCTCTGTGGCAGAGCATCCGATGGAGGGGCTCCTCCATCCGCCATATGAACGACCTCCTGTATACCATGGTTTCTGTATACAGGGGGTTGTTTTTTTGTCCGAAGAGCAGGGTAGAAAGAAGGTCATGACCGCTGATGGCAGCGGCCATGACGAGGAAAGGGGGGCACCGGGGACGGGAAGAGGGGTGCCGCGTCTCCGGTGCCCGGAAAGGAGAGGGATTACTTCTGGAACTTCTTCACCCAGCCGGTCTCCATGGAGTCTACTTCTTCCGGAGAGTAACCCAGGTCTTCCAGGATCTCGTGGTTATCCTGGCCCAGGTTGGGCGCTTTCCGGTAGTTGGGCTTGAACTCGGAGAATTCAAAGGGGTTGGAGGGGAAGATGCGGCCGGTGACGGAGGCGATACCGTCGGGGGCAGGGATCTCGGTGATCCAGCCGCAGGCGTTGAAATGGGGGTCATGGTAGACGTCTTCGTGGGAGTAGATCTTTGCACAGGGAACGCCAGCGTCCATCAGGAGCTTCTCTGCGTCCGCCATATGGTCAAAGGTCTTGAGCCAGGATTCAATGTGTGCTACCACTTCCGGCAGGTTTTCGCAGCGCTTGTCATTGGTCACGAACTTGGGGTCGTCGGCCAGCTCCGGCTTGCCCATGACGTTGCACAGCTTGGTCCACAGGTTCTGGTTCAGGGCGCCGATGATGATGGATTCGCCGTTGTTGCCGTTGAAGATACCGTAGGGGGCCAGGGTGGTGTGATGGTTGCCGCTGCGGAAGTCCTGCTTGCCGGTGTAGGTGAAGTCAAAGCGAGCGGACATCCACATGAGCAGACGGGCCAGAGAGATGTCGATATGCTGTCCCTTGCCGGTGATGCTGCGGTAGTACATAGCGGTGCCGATCATGCCAAAGGCGGTCAGGCCGCCCACCCAGTCGCCCAGGGCGGTGCCAATCTTAGTGGGAGAGCCGTCGGGGTCGCCGGTCATGTACATGATGCCGGAGACGGCCTGGGCGATAACGTCGTAGCCGGGGCGCTTAGCGTAGGGGCCGACCTGGCCGTAGGCGGAGATGGAGCAGTAGATGAGGCGGGGGTTGAGCTCCTTCAGGGTTTCATACCCCAGGCCCAGGCGATCCATGACGCCGGGGCGGTAGCTCTCCACCAGGATGTCCGCGTCCGCGACCATCTTCTTGAGGATCGCAATGGCTTCCGGATCCTTCAGGTCCAATACCAGGGACTTCTTGCCCCGGTTGCTGGACATATGAGAGAAGCTGGTGCCGTCCACCATGGGCATGAAGAAACGGTTGTCGTCCCCGGTGATGGGCTTCTCGATATGGATGACTTCGGCGTCGTAATCGGCCAGCAGGGCGCTTGCCATGGGGCCGGCGAAGTTGTTGGTCATGTCGATGACTTTGATGCCAGAATAGAGATTTTTATGCATAAATAGCTCCTTTTTCGTACATATGTTCGATATAAACGGGGGTGTTCCCCCAATTTTGGGTAGAAAAAGTGCGACAGCCTGTGTGACAGACTGCCGCACATCTGAGATTAGAGGGCTTTCTGATAGAGTAGATTAAGGATAAAGGTTAGGGATGAATGACGACCTTCAGTAGGTCGCTGTCCGGAGCGGACAGGCGTTCCACGGCGTCGGGGATGCCGTCGATGTCGATCTCTTCGGAGACGAAGACGGTGGGGTCGAAGGGTGCTTCTTCGGACATGATGCGGATGACCTCTTTGAAGTACGGAGAGGAGAGGTAGAATCCGCGGAGGGTGAGACGCTTCATGACCAGCTTCAGGTAGTTGAATTCCACGGGCTTGTAGTGGATAGCCGCTTCGACGATGATGCCCAAAGGACGGGTCACATCCAGGGTCAGGTTCAGGGTGGCGGCGTTGCCCGGGCAGTCAACGGCTTTGTCGAAGCCCCCGTCGGAGGCGGCCAGGAGCTTGTCCACCAGGTCGGGATCGGCGGCATGGAAGAACTGAGCGGGGGTGCCGATCTCTTCCGCCTTGGCGATCTTGACCTCGCTGATCTCGGTCATGGCGATGTAGCTGGCGCCACGGTACTTGGCCCAGCGGGCAACCATGGAGGCGATGATGCCGCAGCCGGTGATGAGCACCTTATCGCCGGGCTGGATGTCTGCCATCTCGGCAATGCCGTAACCGATGGCCAGAGGCTCCAGGAGGGAACCAATGTGATCGGAGATGTTCTCCGGCATGGGCAGGCAATCGTCTTCTTCCACCAGCACGTATTCCGCATAACCACCGTCGGTGCGGACACCGGGACAGCCACGGCGCTTGGCGCCGGTGTTCATGATGATCCGGTCCCCCTTCTTCAGTCGGGTGCTTTTGCCGGGGTCTTCTACCACGCCGCACAGCTCGTGACCGAAGATGCGCCCGATGTAGGCAGGGTTCTTGCGCATCTCCAGGTCGCTGCCGCAGATACTGCAGGCAGTCACCTTCAGCAACACTTCATCGTCTTCCACCAAGGTGGGGCGTTCGACTTCCTTTACTTCAAAGGTGGATACGTCTTTCAGCACACAGGCCTTCATCATATAGATTCATCCTTCTTTCTATAATAGGGGCACACCATGTGCCGTAGGGGAGGGGATTATTTCTTCTTCAGGGAACCAGCAAAGCTTCTGGTAGCGGGGCTCATGACGTGCTGATCGACTTCCACGTTCAGGATGCCAGGCTTGCCGCTTTCGCGGATCTTGCGCAGAGCGGGGATGATGTCCTCGGCCTTGCTGACCCGCAGGCCCATGCCGCCCCAGATGTCAGCCATCTTTTCATAGGCACGCATGGGAGCCAGGGTGGTGGCCAGGTGACCGTGTTCCTCGATGTAATCTGCGCGCTTGACGCCCTCGGACAGCTTGATCATGCCCCAAGAGGAGTCGTTGCAGATGACGCAGATGACGGGGATGCCGTGGCGGAGATAGGTGTCCCATTCGCCCATGTAGAAGCCGAAGCTGCCGTCACCGGTGAAGTACAGGACGGGCTTGCCGTCAGCTGCCCAAGCGCCGATGGCCTGACCTTGGCCGGTGCCGATGGTGCCCAGAGGGCCGTAACGGAGGATCTGGCCGCGATAGGAGGCGTGTGCCAGGGCGTCCATCCAGCAGGAGGAGTCGCCGCCGTCGGCGATGATGTGCCAATCGGGAGCTTCTTCTGCGATGAACTTGGCCACTTCTGCTGCGCATCTGCCGGGATGGCAGGGAACCATCTCTGCGGTTTCTGCTTCGGTGTAGCTGGCACGGAAGGCAGCGGTAGCGGCTTCTGCCTCTTCGGTCCATGCAGTGGAGGTGACGGGAGCGGTCTTGGTCTTGACGACTTCCAGGATCTGCTTTGCTGCGTTGGTGACGCCGGCGACGATGGCGATGTCAGCACTCCAGTTCCAGCCAATCTTTGCGCCGTCAGGATGGACCACGATGCGCTTTGCGTCTGCGTTCATTCTGGGGGGCTTGCCCATGCCGATC
The DNA here is from genome assembly GCA_934565425.1 of uncultured Oscillospiraceae bacterium. Classification (GTDB taxonomy): domain Bacteria; phylum Bacillota; class Clostridia; order Oscillospirales; family Oscillospiraceae; genus Onthomonas. The sequence goes on along the minus strand of CAKTHW010000001.1, from coordinate 36,739 downwards.
TTGTAGTTGCGGTCTACGCCCAGCTCGACGATGACGTCTGCGATGCCGATGGCACCTTCACCGATGGTGAACAGCTTGTCCTTCAGCTCGTCGCCGAACATGCCTCTGGATTCCATCTGGGCAAAGACGGGGATGTTCAGGTATTCTGCCAGCTCCTTGATGACCTCCGGTTCTTCGGAGCAGTAGGGGGCAACCTGACCCAGGACCAGGACGGGCTTCTTGGCAGCGATCAGGGCATCGGCAGCTTCTTCGATCAGAGCGGCGTTGCCATAGGCGCTCTGGGTGGGACGATAGTGTTCCGGCCAGACGACAGCGTCTTCGTCGCACATACCGCCTACGGTGTCAGCGGCAATCTCCAGATAGACGGGGCCGGGGGTGCCGGTCAGCGCCTGACGGAAGGCCATGGAGACATATTCCGCAGCACGGTTGCCCTGGTAGATCTTCCGGGACCACTTGCAGAAGGCTTCCATGCTCTTCATGCTGTCGATGTTCTGCATGGGGCCCATCTCATTCTGGGACAGGGGAGAAGCACCGCCGATGTGGATCAGGGGGACGCTGGTCTCAGCGGCTTCTGCCATAGCGGTCTGGACGTTGGTGACACCAGGGCCGGCGGTGGTGACGATCACGCCGGGCTTGCCGGTGATCTTAGCGTAAGCGATAGCGGCGTAAGCGCCGGAGCATTCATGACGGACGTCGATGACGCGGATGCCTTCATCACGGCAGGCGTACAGGATGGGCATGATATGACCACCGGAAAGGGTGAAGATTGCGTCGATGCCCTCTTTTTTCAGGGCTTTTGCAAACAGTTTGCCAATGCTGATCTGACTCATGGTATTGAGATACCTCCTTGGGAATATAGCGGCTGCACGGTCTGTATGTCAAGGCGACATACAGACCACACAGCGATTTTTTATCAAAACCCGTTCAGGGTTTCTAGCGTGAAATAGGGATCAGGCGTTCTGAGCGGCCTTCTTCTTCTGTGCCCGGTCATAGAGCAGGGCGATGAGGACGAAGACGGGGGCGATGAGCTGCAGAGCGTAGAAGCTGGACAGGGTCAGGCCCATGGTGTCGGCGCTGTTGAAGATGATGCTGCCCAGGACGTGGACGGCGATGGTGACGCCGATGCGTTCCACGGTCATCATCAGACCGAATGCGGTGCCGGCGCGGATGCCGGAGACGCTGGGACGCTGGAGCATGAGGGTCTTGGTGCCGGGGACGATGCCGCCATAGAAGATGCCGGCGATGCCCAGGCAGATGCACAGGGTGGTGAAGTTGTAGGAACGATAGCCTACGATAAAGAAGATGGGAGCGATAAAGCCGGTGATGAGGACCACCCACTTGTAATACTTGTTGCCGATCTTGCGGATGATGATGGGCAGGAGGATGTAAGCGGCGGTGGAGCAGAAGTTGTTGCACATACCGGCGTAACCGGAGATGGTCTTGTCAATGGCCCAGTTGGGATCCATCTGGAGGACGTAGTTGCCATAGGTGCCGCCTGCGTAGATCAGGCCCAGGAAGAAGGCGTCGGCGATGATCATGCACCACACATAGGGGTCCTTCAGAACGCCGACGATGTTCTTCCACAGGCTGTTCTCGCCTTCCTTGATGGTGGTGGAGGTCAGAGCGGCGTCCATGCTGGTGCGGTTCTTGGCAAAGATCCACCAGCAGACCATCAGGACGAAGACGATGATGCCGGCGATCATGAACAGCTGGCGCCAGCCACCGCTGAGGTTGGCGGCGATGCGGCCTGCGAACAGGTTAGCGGTGATCTGACCGATGGGGCTGGCCGCTGTGGTACAGCCGTTGGCGGTGGCTAATTCTTCTGAGTCAAACCAGAGGGACACCGTTTTGGTGACGCAGGGCTGATAGAAGGCGGAGACCACGCCATACAGGAACATCATAGCGTACCAGATGACGAAGCCAGTGGCTTGTCCACGGAGGAAGATCAGGACGGACAGGAGGATCAGGCAGGTGCCCATGATCTTCTTGACGCTGATCTTGTCGATGGCGGAGCCTGCGACGAAGCAGAACCACACCATACCCAGGGACATGGCGCCGGAGACGGCGGTCTTCTGGACCGGGGTCCAGCCTTCATCGCCAACGATGGAGGCCAGCAGGATGTTGAAGGACTGGTTGGTGAAGCCCAGCACGATGATATAGACCAGCATGACCAGGGCCAGCATCACCCAGCGGTACGGGCTTTTCCCGCCTGCCTTGACGGCACGACTTGCAGATTTCTCGTTCATTTTAAAATTTCATCTCCTCTTTTTAATCGGAACCTGTCAGCCAGGTCCCAGTTATCACACAATGTAGCCAGAGTCCACGTTGATGACCTGGCCGGTGATTTCTCTGGCCCCGTCGGAGCAGAGCCAGAGAAATGCCTGCGCAACGTCCTCTACGGTCTGTGCTCGCTGTAAAAATGCACCCTGAGAGCGAGCCATGACGTTGAGGGCTTCCTCTGATGTCTTGCAGTCCTTGTAAGCAGGCCCCCAAGCCGGATTCTGGACGACATTGATCAGATTCTTGTAGATGTTGGTGTACACAAAACCAGGATTCACCACGTTGACGTTGATGTTATAAGGCCCGCATTCCTGCGCCATGCTCTTGGCAAAGCTGATCAACGCCATCTTGGAGGAGTGGTAATGTGGTTTCTTGGAGCCGGCCTTATAGGCGGCTACCGAAGAGGTGAACAGCAGGCGGCCGTCCTGATTGGCCTTCAGGATGTCCAAAAAGGCGTGGACGACCCGGACGGCCCCGAACAGATTGTAGTCGTACAGGGTCTTCCAGTGTTCGATGGGAAGGTTCTGAATGGGTGGGGTGAAGGGGTTGACCTTCAGGCCGGGGACGGTAGCCACACCAGCGTGGCTGATGAGGAAGTGGACGGTGCCAAAGGCTTCCAGCACCCCGTCACGGGCGGCGTTGAGGTCGTCGCTGCTGGTGATGTCGGCGTGAAACGCCAGCGCCTTGGGAGACCCCAGTGCCTCACATTCTTTGGCAGCCTCTTCTGCCTGTTCCAGATTGATGTCCAACAGAGCGACCCGAGCACCGGATCTGGCCAGAGCTGTGGCAATGCCACGGCCAATCCCGCTGGCGGCACCGGTGACAACGGCTACTTTGTCGGAAAAATCGTATGATACGTTCATACATACCTCCTTCTTTCTTATCTTTTCATCAGAAGGGCGGCACACTGGAAAAGGGGGAGTATCTGGCGGGAAAGGAGCTGCCCGAGGGGGAGATCAGTCCAGGAAGATCTCGTCGATATCCTTTTCCGTATAATGTTCCAGCGTTCTGATGATGCGGGTTTTGTTTAACAGATGGGTGTAATTGAGGTTATCGCTGCCGCTGTTGCCCCCCCAGGTGCCGCAGCCGATGGTGATGGTAGGCGGCATCCCGTTGGAGAAGGGCAGGCCGGTGACGGCCACGTTGGGCATCTTTACGGACAGGCGGCAGACGGGCAGGACCATGCCGGCATGGAGGATGCGGGCGTCATCGTTGGAATAGATGCTGGAGCTGTGTCCAGCGCCTTCCAGCAGCAGGTTGGCCTTGGCCTCCGCGAGGGCTCCCTCAAAATCGGTGTAGCTGTTGACGCGGAGGATGGGGAAGAGGATCTCCCGTGCCAGAGGTTCCTGGGCACCGTAGGACTCCAGGTCTACCAACACCAAGGGGCAGTCCGGGATGGTCACACCCACTTCCGCCAGGGCGTCCTTGGGCTGTTTGCCGGGTACCAGACGGTTGATGGGGCCGCCGTCGGGGAAGATCCCCTTCCGCAGCTTGTCGATGTCTGCCGGGTCGTGCACACAGACGCAGCCCTTGGCTTCAAAGGCAGCAATCAAGTCGGCCTTCTGGCGCTGGGGGACGTAGAGGGTCTGCTCCCCAGTGCAGTTGGTGCCGGCATCATTGGTGCGGCTGGCTAAGATGTTGGTGGTGATCTGGTCGTAGTCGGTGAAGCCTTCGTCTACTAGGACCTGTACATTGCCCTGACCGACCCCGTAGCAGGGGGTGCCGGAGGAGTAGGCGGCCTTGACCATCCCGGCGCCGCCGGTGGCGATGACCATATCGCTGGCCTGCATCAGCAGGCCGGTCAGGTCGTTGGACAGCTGAATGTCCCCATGCTGCGCACTGCCCAGGCACTGCACCAGGTCCTCCGGTGCGCCGATCTCCCGCAGCTGTGCCCGGATCAGGTCGGCCACCAGGTTGGTGGATTTCCGAGCGCGGGGGTGGGGAGCCAGGATGAGGGCGTTACGGCATTTCAGGCAGATGGTGGCATAGAAGCCAGCGGTGCTGGTGGGGTTGGTGGAGGGAGTGATGCCGGCCACGACACCGACGGGTTTGGCGATGGTGACGATGTTGGTCAGCGGGTTGTCCTCCAGGATACCGACCGAAGGCTTCCCCTTCATCCACTCGTAGCAGAGGGCGGCGGTGCGGTTCTTGTTGATCTTGGAGGGCAGGATGCCCATACCGGTCTCCTGGTACGCCGTGGTCCCCAGCAGGACGGCGTGATCCCAACAGGTCTTGGCGGCTACCTTGCACATCCGATCAGTCTGCGCTTGGGTGTAGGCGTCTACCTCCGCCACGGCAGCCTTTGCCTTGGCGACGAGGTGGGCGATGTACGCTTGTTCAGTCATAGTTCAGTACCTCTCTTATTTGTGTTGTGTAAATGGTGTTGTGTGTCTTTCTTTCTCCGATAAGGAAAGTATAATATGCACGAGATAAAGGGACAATTACCCGTCGGAATTGGATATATTAACGAAAGGATGAGGCAGCCTTTGGGATTTCGGGAGGAGTGATACTCTTGTATTGTGCGAAGGATACTAAAGTATTAAAAAAGCGAGAAAAGGGCATACTGTACAGATTTCCCTTGAAAAAGTGCAGGATTCCAGGTAAAATAACAAAGGTGTCTTTCATAACCTGAAAAAGTGAAATTGTGCGGAAAAGGACAAGGAGTTGTAGCAAATGGTGGAAAATCCCCAGAAAACATTGGATAATATGATACAGTTTGGTAGTTATATCAACACAAATTTCAAGCATTTTCCGGTTCGCGCTTTGGAAGGGATTCAGAGCTTTTTTGGGTATAACACGATGGTATACACCATCCTCAATCTGAAACCAGATGGGGAGGTATACATCTCCGATATTTTCAGTTCGCAGTTCACTGAGGAACGGCTCAACGCTTATCGAGAGTATTACTTTCGGTCTGACCCGTTCATCACCCAGATTCAAAATTGTATCAAGAAGTTAGACGTGGAAAACCCTCAGTACGCCTGGCATATCCGGGATCTCTACTCTGAGAAGGATTTCTATGAATCTGAATATTGCAGCCACCTGTCAGAGACCGGTCTGCGCTACCAAGTGGTGCTCACCGGCCCCAAATACCGGGAGTTTCCCACCCATGTGATCTCCGTGTTCAAGTCCGCGCAGGAGGGAGATTTTACGCAGGATGAGCTGGAGATCTTGAACATGGCGGGGAGTATCTTTACGTATAGTCTGGGTCACTATCTGAAGGAGATGGATCATCAACTGCTCATCACCGCGTTGAAGCGGAGTGAGGAGAAGCAGACGGCGGATCTGGTCAAATGTGGCTACTGTGTGTTCAGCAACCTGACGATGCCGGAGGAGACGCCGGGGTTTTCCAAGTACAAACGGATCCTGTTTCCGAAGAAGACCGCACGGGATATCCTGCGGGAATTGACGGATGGCCAGGACCCGATGGAGGCCTTGCAAGCGGAGCCGAAGACCATCTACAAGACCTGCGAGGCGGGGGTGTTTCGGATCCGTGTGTGGAAGGACAGCGCAGAAGTGTCGTTGGACAAGTATATCAGCAGCTTCATCATCGTGGAGATCTGCCGCCAGCCGGAGGGGATGTTCCAAGCGCGGCCGCAAAGTCAGGCGGAGCAGATGGAGGAGAAGCTGATGGGATATTCTTTTACGGCGCGAGAGATGGACGTTTTGCGCCTGTTGAAGCAGGGGTATACCAATCAGCAGATCGCGGACACGTTGTACCTGAGTTTGCCTACGGTGAAGGCGTACACCGGGAAGATCTTCAAAAAGCTGGGGGTCAGTGGACGGAGTGCGGCGATCAGTAAGCTCTATTCAGAACTGCAAGAAGGAATGTAAAGCAATCGTACGGGACAAAGAACGGAAGGTCTTTGTCCTTTTCCAGTTGTTAGAATGCAAGGAGGAATCAAACCTATGACGCATCGTTGTGTGATCATTTCCGGTGGGAGCTATGCACCGGTGGAAGGCGTGAGAGAGGATGACTTTGTCATTGCCTGTGATAAAGGATATGTCTACGCCGAGAAGGCGGGCGTCCGTCCCAATCTTTTGGTGGGGGATTTTGACTCTTACGAGGGCGTGCTGCCCTCTGACCTGCCGGTGTGGCGCTACAAGAAGGAGAAGGACGACACGGATACCATGATCGCCATCCGCTATGCGGTGGAACAGGGGTTTGCGCAGGTGGAGCTGTTCTGCGCCCTAGGCGGGCGGCTGGATCACCTATACGCCAACCTCCAGGCGGCGGCCTTTGCGGTGGCCAACGGAGGCTGTCGGGTGACCATCCACGACAGCGAGACCATGCTCTACTTTTTGACCGAGGGCAGCATCACCCTGCCCCGGCGGGAGGGGTGGTCCCTTTCGGTGTTTGCTGTATCGGATACCTGTGAAGATGTGTGCATCACAGGCGGCAAATATTCACTGAACCATGCGGTGGTGACCAACACGTTCCCCATTGGGATGAGCAACCAGTGGGCGGCGTCGGAGGCCGTGATCAGCGTGGGGAAAGGGATCTTGATGGTCATGTCGGCGCGTATGTAAAAAAGAAGCCCTCTCCGAGTGGGATCGGAGAGGGCTGTTTTATTTGGTGGGTAGATTTGGGGCAGGGGTTCCTTCTATTTCCGCCAGCATTCCGGCCAGCATTTCTTCCGGGGACAGCTCGTCGATATAGAACAGGTCACCGTCCTCGAACACATTGTTCGTCGCCCAGGTTTCGTCATAGGCATATTCCACTACCAGCGCTTCCTGTGCCCAGTTTAGGGTGTCGATGCGCAGGGTAGTGCCGTCTGGGGCTTGGAAACTGGTGCGGCCGTGCAGGATAAAAGTAGGGTAGCGTTCCCGCAGCTTTTCTTCGAGGAACTGCCGATAGGCTTCGGTGCGTTTCATAGGAGTTCCTCCATGTCCGTGATCTCATCCAGTGGGATGCCGTAGCAAAATGTTCCGGCGTCCAGTTCGATCTCGTCTTTTCCGGACGCGGTATCAAACTCGGACTCCGTATTCGTGAACACGCTTTGGAACTGGCGGCCGTCCATGTAGGTTACGAGCACGGTTTTGCCTAAAAATTTTGTTAGCTCATCGTAGGTCATAAAAACGCCTCTTGGGTTCGGGTTGTCAGGTGGGGGGTTGGAGCGAGGATAAAAGATAAGACCGTTTTCCGAAGAAAACGGTCTTACGTAAAACTGGTTGCGGGGGTTCGATTGATAGTTTACCGGAAATCCTGTTCGGTATGAGAGTTTGCAATCTGCTCCCTTTTTAGGACTACATATTCCACCCCATGCACCCCGCGTGCACCATAGAACAGCGTCCGGGCGTCCACGAAGGCGCGGAGCCGTGCCGCTTGCTTCCCCCGCCGGAGCTTGTTCAGGCCAGCACTCTCCCACTTCCGGATGGTGTCCGGCTTCTCACCGGCCAGTGCTGCCGCCTCTGCGAAGGTCATGCCGTGGTAGAACCGGCGGCGGAGGGCTGTCCTCTGCTCTGCTGGCAGCGTGTCAAGCGCGTGATCCAGTTCATCGTGGAGCTGTTCCAGCCAGATGCGCCGGTCGGCCTTGGCCATACAATCCACCGGGTCTTGCACCATGTCCCCGATGGTCAAATCTTCATCTACCTGTAAGGGAGCGTCCAGGCTTGCGGCAGTGTGCAGCGGGTCTTGACGCTGTTTTTCTGTCCTGGCTCCCAAAGCTGCCATAAAGGCAGTTTTCAGGTGGTTGTTCCCCATCCAGCTCAGGAAGCTGGAACCCCCGTCCGGGTCGAACGTCCTGACCGCTTCCATCATGGCCAGGAAGCCAGACTGATAGAGGTCATCAAACTCCACCCGGCGGCGGTTGTTCAGGAACCAGCGGTGCGCCTGCTTGGCCACAAACCGTTCCACCTGCTCCCAGAGGGTGGGCACCAGGTCAGCCCGTCCACCCTGTATCATCACGGCCAGTTCTTCGTTGGTCATCGTTGTCTCACGCTCCATGTAAAAAGGGCGCCCCCACGATTGCAGGGACGCCCAGAGGGGATAGGTTTACGCCTTGGCGGTCACAGTGACGGAACCGGCCTTCACAGCCAGACCGTTGCCGTCTACCTCCACGATGACCAGGGTCTTGCCGGTCGCCGCGGTGATGTCGGCAGTGCCGTTCCAGTCCGTCCAGGCGGAGCAGTCAGCACCAGCCACGGGAACAGCAGCGTCCACCTTGTACTTGTAGCTGTTGCCCTTGCCCTTGGTGGTGGAGACGGTCACCTTGGTGGCACCGGTGGCAGTGCCGGCAGCAGAGGCCAGCACCAGGCCGCCACGCTGATAGTAGATGGCCTTGGTCTTGTTGTCCAGAACAAAGGCGTCGTAGGTGATTCTGCCCTCCACCAGACTGCCGGAGATACCGGGCGGGTCTTCATGTGCCTTGTAGCTTTCCAGCTTGGTGGGCGCCACAGTGGCACAGGGATGGGCGATCACGAACCCGAAGTCAGCAGGCAGACGGGACGCCGGAACCCGAACCACGTCCATGCCGTCCAGCATGGAGATGACGCCTTTCAAGCGCAGGTCGTTGCCAATGTCGGTTTCCATGGTGATGTCGGTGCACTGCTTCATCAGGGTATAGGTGGCCGGAGTGACCACCAGGACGCGGCCAGTCTCGGAGACCATAGCATTGTCCAGGACTTCGGAGCCCTTGAGGATTTCCTCATAGACGTTGGCCTTGGTCAGCTCCAAGGCGTCGGGCTTGGAGCCAGCGCCTGCGGTCATCACACCGTAAACGTAGGCGTCCACTTCGGGGATGATGACTTCCCGCTGCTGTCTGGCCAGGGCGGAAGCTGCCGCCAGCTGGTCGCCGGTCTCGTCCTGATCCAGACGGTCGATGGCGAAGGTGAAGCTGCGGTCTTTGCGCAGGGTCATGGTCTCAGTGGTGGCGTCCAGGCCAGCCACAGCGCCGTAACGGCTCCAATTACCGGTGTCAGCGCCGGTGCGGTTGTAGTCGTTCATCTCGCTGGTGCCGACCTTGTAGACCTTCACAGCATGAGCACCGTCCCACTGGAAGTCCTGGTTGGTCAGCAGGGATTTCTTGCTTTCTTTATAGAACATTTCATCCACATAGGGAAGAAACTTGGTAGTCAGATCAATAGGCAATTATGTTCAATCCTTTCGTGCAAAAGCGTCACGAACACGGTCGCCGCCAGAGCAGCCGGATCCACGGATAGCACGCGGGGTGTTCCCACGGAGCGCGTCCCGCACGCCTTCGGCCAGAGCGTCCTGGAACGCCTTGACAATGGAGGAATAGGACTTGTCAAACGCTTCCTTGTCCTCGTAATTGAGGCACTCGGCCAGGGCAGGCGGGAGACGGTCAGCGATCAGCTTGTCTTGGGCGTCGGCTCGCAGTTCACGCTTGAGAATGTTTCGTTCCCGCTCATCGAGTTCCGCCGCCAGCTGGGAGCTGATAGACTCCGTGAGTTTGCGGCGTTCTCGCGCGATCTTACCGGCAAGGATGCGGTCTAAGTCCTCGTCGGAATACTTCTTCTCCGGAGCGTCAACGGGCTTCTCTTTCGGCTCGTTTTCCACTTCGGGGGTTCCTGCGGGTTTCCCAGCCGCAGCGCCTGCAGTTTCGTTGGGTGCAGTGATGATTTCTTCGGGCATATCGTACCTCCGTTTAACGTCCGCCGACGATAACATATGGGCAGTTTAGCGTGATGCCCAGCACGGAATGGAAGAATCGGTCATCTCCTGATCAGAGATGGAGGCATAGACAAAGGGCATGAGAACAGTCGGTAGAAAACTGTTTCCCATGCCCTTATCAGGCTAACACAGATGTGCAAAGCTGTGCGGTACTCATGCCCTTTATCTGTGTGGATTATATCATGTCGTTTGCTTTGCCGTCAAGCGCCGTCCCCATCATCGGGGACGGGCGGCTTGCTGGTGATGTAGATGTGCTTGGTCGGCGGGTGCTCCTGCCGTTCTTTGACCCTGGGGTTCCTCCCGTCCATCTTGCGCAGGGAGGCGATGACCAGGTTGCAGACCAGGTACGCCTGCTTCTCTTCGCCGGGCTGGTAGCTGAACTTAATCTTCATTCAGCTCCACCCCCAGTCCGCTGCATGATGTGCCGGGAGAGGTCGGGAATGCGCCCCACGACGTCCTGAAGGGCGAAGGCCACATGGATACCGTACAGAATGGCGGCGTCAATGACGGTCGCTGTGGCCTGCCCGATGGCCAGCTCCAAGCTGCAATACTCATCAAACGGAAGCTGAAGCGCTGCCATTTCCGTCTTGAGGGCTTTGTTGGCTGCGACAATGCGGGGGTCGTTCAGCTGGATGTCTTCCCATTCGTCAGACTGGCCGATAACCTCCAGGATGTCGTCCATCAGCACCAGGTTCTTGTCCACTTTCTTTTTCATCTTGAAATTCCTCCTATGTTCTGTCATACTGGAGGCGGTTTCTAGTGAGCAAAACCGCCTTGCCGTCCCCAGTGTTCCCGCACCGGGGGCGGCGCTTTTTTATGTTACTACCCTTTGAACCGTCATTACTGGAGCGTCGTGTCGATCTCCTCCAGCTGGGTGGCCACCTTGACCACAGCGCAGCCGCTGCGGGGAAAGGTGCCATAGCTGGTATGCCACCAGGCGCACTCCTGCCGTTTGCACAGGGTGGGCACTCTTCTGTTGATTGACAGCAGCGGACACAATGCGCCGCCCTCTTCCTTGGTCTTGTCCTCCATCGTCTCACCTCCCTTCAATCATCCTGTAGCTTGGTCTGATACCCTTGCGGCTGCTGGTACTGCTCAATGCGGACGCCGCGGGCATTATTTCGCCTTGCACCGCTAGTCACAATCAAGCCGTCATGCGCCTGTAGCTCCTTGGCAAGCCCGTCATCCAGCCGCCGGGTCAAGTCCCTGGAGTCGGCGAACGGCGGGAAACCCAGGATTTTAGCGCCCTCTGATTTCAGGTCGGCATAAGACCAGAAGCCGCCGCCAGGCTTATCCGTGACCAGCTGATTGAATACCTGCACCAGGGGTTCATGTTCGTAGGGGATCCCCTTCTCCGTGCGCTTCTTCACGGTGGCCAGCTCGTCCAGGCTCATGTCATTGAAGCCGTTCCAGGTCACCCCGCCACGGTCGCCAATGGTATAAGACAGGCCACGCCCCAGCGGCGCATTGGAGCATTTGATATGCACCATGATGCACTCTTCGGGTTGCTCCGGGTTCCGGATGAGCTGCAAAATGCTGCGCATGGCCGCCGGAATATCAACACTGCCCAGGGAGCGGTTGACGGGAGACTTGTCCGACCCGCTCTTGCCCATGTGGGCAATGATGGCGCAGGAACAGTCGTTCCGTGCGCACATATTGAAGAGCTTGGCCAACACCGGCCGGACTTGGTTGGGACGGAACATATCCACGTCGGGGCCAAGGAACGCCTGGAAGGGGTCGAAGATGACCATCACAGCCTGACATTGCTTGATGGCTGCTTCCAACTCCGGGCTCAAGAAGGTCAGGTCAGCGGCGTTGTCAAGGAAATAGCACTTGTCCAGGTCGCCGCCGTTCGATTCGATACGACCGCGCAAGATGGGCAGGTCATCCTCCACAGACAGGATGAGCACGGGGCCAGGGCCTTCGATTGGGATGCCCAGCAGCGGCCTGCCAGTTGACACGTGGGCGGCGATGGCGCACATGAAAGCGGTCTTGCCGGTGCCGTTGTCGCCCTGAATGAGCGTTCCTTTGCCCCGCTGGAAGTACGGCGGGATGAGCCAGCGGGGTGGCTCATATGTAACCTCGGAGGCTTTCACCAGGTCGAGGGGCTTCCCGCTGGCTTCGTACTGTCGGAAGGACGCTTCATCCTTCACCCACAGGTCGTCCATCTCACCGAACCAGTTCCAGAACGTCTCTTCCCCAATGTGGTACTTCTCAACAGCTTCATAGCGCACCATCTCAGTTCGGTTCTGGGCGTCCTTCGTGTTGTCGGGATCCACGTCAACCATCATGAGGAAGGTCTTGGGGGAAAGGATGGTCTCGGCGTTGCACTCTCCTAGGTGGTTGTAGAAGTCGGGGAATTCAGTCATTCTGCTTACCCCCGTTGAAGATCGCGTCATAGCCGAACTGCTGGATCAGGAACTCTGCAATGACGGTTGCGGGGATGTCCGCCCACTCGGATTTCTCCTTGTTCAGGAACCACTCGCCGTTCCCGTCCTTCTCCATGCGTCCCACTACGGGGATGTGGCACATTCCTTTAGCCATTCTCTTTCACCTCCATCAATTCTGTCACGTCCACGCCCAGAGCGCGGGCGACCTTGCCCAGTGTGGCCGGTCTCACGCCGTCCCCTCTGATTACGTGGGCAAGGCTCGGCATGGGTAAGCCTGTTGCTGCCGCAAGCTCTTTGCGAGTCATGCAGGCTCTCGCCATTGCAAGTTCAAGCTTATCTTGGTTTGCTTTCAAAATATCACCTCCATATCAGATTGAAAACAACCTTGTACGGGTATAATATCAGATACAAAACAACCTGTCAATAGGGAAAAAGATTGTTTTATATCTGGACAGAGCCTTTTTGAAATGGTACTCTATAGTAGAGGTGAACTGGATGACAATAGGCGAAAGAATCAAAGCAGCGAGAAAAGCAAAGAAATTAACACAGAAGCAGCTTGGTGAGCTATGCGGAATAAACGAAGCAAATATCAGAAAATACGAGTCCAATAGGCAAAAACCGAAAATCGAAACATTGGCGAAAATAGCCCGGGCGCTTGAAACAGACCCGTATTATTTACGGGGTGATTCGCCTCCCGTAATTGATGAATTCGACCGAAAAGTAGTAAAGGCCGTTGAAATGGCGGCAAAATATATTAGACCTCGTTCACAACCCATAGAGTTTGATGATTCTTTGGACTCCTTAGACTTTGGCAGCACTCCATTACAGAGAATTGCGATAGCTTTTGACTATCTGAATGAAGATGGGATGAATGTGGCAGCAGATCGCGTTGAGGAGCTTATGGAAATACCCAAATATCAACGCAAGCCAGAAGACGAAGAGGACGAGTAACGAAATTTCGACCTCAAAATAAGGTGACGCACTCTCTACTACAAAATTTATATATATGTTTCGTACACCATCGTACACTTGCGTCACCTTCGTACACCCATGTCACCTAAAAGGTGACGATGGTGTACGATAGTGTACGCTTTTTTTGTAAGCGGCCTGCGTCACCTCCACCGTGACCGGGCCGAAGAGGACGAGTGAAAAATACTTCGCATTCGTAGGGCGGCGCAAGCTCTACTACAAAATTTATATATATATTTCGCCACTTTACGCCACTAACGCCACCTTCGCCACTAACGCCACCGATATGAGTGGCGAAAGTGGCGAAATGGACGCTATTTTTTGTATGCGAACATCGCCACCCGCTTGCGCCACCCGTCCCAGGCAGGTGACACCTAACCCCGAAATCACGGGGCTACAGGTAAGGTTTTGGGTAGGTGGAAGCAGGTAAAAGCAGGTGCTGAATGCTCAGAAATGCTCAGGCTGGCGCAGAACCAACAGAGCCGCAATGCGGACATTTGCGGACATTTTTGTTGACGAATGTTGACGTCTAAAATGTTAAGAAATGTTAAGGTTCAGCCACTACAGAAAACTACAGGTTGGATGCTAACAAATGCTAACGTCCAGCTACAATGATGAAACACAAGAAAACACAAGTTGGAAGGGAGGGAGTGGCCATAGAGAACGCAGTGATTTACGCTCGCTTCTCCAGCGACAAGCAGAATGAGGAGAGCATAGATGCCCAGGTGAGAGCCTGCCGGGAATATGCAGCGGGGCATGGAATGAACGTGCTGGAGGTGTATGCAGACGAAGCAATCAGCGGTAAAGGCTCCAAAACAGCGGCCAGGCGGCAGTATCAGCGCCTAGTACGGGACGCAGGGAAGGGGAGCTTCTCGGTCATCCTGATACACAAATACGACCGCATTGCCCGGAACCTGGGAGAGCACGTGAACCTGGAAGCAAAGCTGAAGGGGCTGGGTGTGCAGCTGATCGCCACGGCGCAGGACTTCGGCAACAGCAACGAAGCGAAGATCATGCGGGCGCTCATGTGGAGCCTGTCCGAATACTACATTGACAACCTCGCCCAGGAGACCAGGAAAGGGCTGCGGGAAACTGCCCTGAAGGGGCTGCATACCGGCGGATACGCGCCCTTCGGCTATGACGTGGTGAACCAGCGCTATGTGGTCAACGACCTGGAAGCTGGGTATGTGAAGCGGATGTTCGACACCGCTCAGCAGCGCAAGGGGTTCCGCTCGCTGATCGCGGAGATGGCCAACGCTGGTATCTGTGGAAAACGGGGGAAGCCTATCCGGTATCCACAGATTTATGAGATACTCCGCAATGAGAAATACACAGGCGTTTACACCTACAGCCCAACCCAGGAGCAGGCCAGGGAGGATAGACGGGAGAAGCCCAACGCGATCAGAATTGAAAACGCCCTGCCGACGATCATCAGCAAGGCGCAGTTTATGGAGGTGCAAGAGATTATGAGCGAACGGAAGCAGACCGGCCGGAGAGCTGGGTATTTATGCAGCGGCCTGGTATACTGCCAGTGCGGAGCGAAAATGCATGGTAGAACGTCCAAGCGGAAGGGGCACGTCTACAAATACTACAACTGCTCGAAGCGGTGTGGTGCGCCCTCTGTCCACATGGAGGAAGTGGATGATTCCGCTATCAAATATCTGCGCGACCTGCTGGATGACCAGACTCAGCAGGAGATTTCTGACGCCCTGCGGCTCTATCAGGCTGGTGCTGGCTCCCACATGGTGGAGTTCAAGCAGGCGCTGAAGAAGCGGATCGCAGAGCGTCAGCGGCAGTATGATGCGCTCATGGCCAACCTGTCCAGCGGGGCGCTGCCTCCGGAAGTGGTGGCCGACATTGGCCAGCAGATGCAGGCATTGAAGGTGGAAATCGCCACGCTGGAACAGACAGAGCCGCCCAAAGACTTCACAGCGGATACCATCAAGGCATGGCTGGAGTCTATCAAGGCGGCTCCGGATGAGGACGCGATTCACTTGCTGATCGAGCGGATTGACGTGGGGGCAGAAAAAAATAAGGCCGCTTTCAACATGAAAAGCACGTTGAAAACGGTCTTACGTAAAACTGGTTGCGGGGGAGGGATTTGAACCCCCGACCTCCGGGTTATGAGCCCGACGAGCTACCGAACTGCTCTACCCCGCGATATAAAGATGTTGGTGCCGGAGACCGGGATCGAACCGGTACGGGATTGCTCCCACGGGATTTTAAGTCCCGGGCGTCTGCCAGTTCCGCCACTCCGGCGTACCGTATCTCTCAAGCGCTTTATTAGAATACCACATATCACAGTCGCTGTCAAGAGAAAATTTCCTCTTTTTTGATGCCGTCAAAAAATCCTGCGCCTGCAACGACATTTTGCGCCAGCAGAGGTGCATCCGCTGGCGCAAAACGTTTGTGGAATATTGAAATAAAAAATAGAGGACAATCTCAAAGGAGGTATTTCAGTCATTCCAAAGGGGAGTTGGTAAGAGTTACTTTGTTTTCGGCATTTGTTATGTTTCGTGCCCCTTGGGGCGGCGTCGAAGATGAGGAGTGTCTCCGACGGGGGTGGCGACACCCACTGGTGGATCTCGGCCGCCTGGCAGATGAGGTTCCTGCATCATCTGCCAGCGCAGACCGCACAATGAGTACACCAAAAGAAAGGAAGATACGAGCCCTGTTTTGAAAGGAGTTGCGATAGGATATTTATGAGGGGTTAGCCTGAACTAACCTTAAGGAGAAAAGGTTGCCGGTATCCAACCGGCGGTAATGAGGGCTTGTGACGGTTAGCTTTCGCTAACCACGGGTATAATTTAACACAGTCTCAGCGGGTTGTCAAGCCTATTTTTCAAGTTTTTTTAAAAACCTATCAATTTTGTTCGGAATTGCGGGAAAGAAAAGAAACTGCCCCGGAGCAAGCTCCGAGGCAGTGGTTTGGATTGCGGTTTAATCACGGTCGGTCAGGCCGATCAGGCGGACCAGGTAGAGGAAAAGGTTGATGAAGTCCAGGTAGAGCTGGAAGGCGCCGTAGATGGAATAGGCTTGCGCCACGCGGGTGCCGGCGGCCTGGTCGTACATCAGGCTCAGCTTCCGGGTGTCATAGGCGGTCATGCCCATAAAGATGAGCACGCCCAGGACGCTGATGAACAGATGGAAGGTAGGCACCGACAGGAAGAAGCCCAGCAGCATCAGCACCAGCAGGCCGATGAGCCCGCCGAAGAGGGTGCTGCCCCAGCTGAGGACGTCCCGCTTGCTATACAGGCCATATAGTGCCATGCCGCCGAAAGCGGCTGCGGTGGCCAGGAAGCAGAGCACCAAGGTCTCTGCCCGGAAGTACAGGAAGATGCTGGAGAAGGACACCCCGGTGAAGGCGGCGTACAAGAGGAATTTTACCAAAGTCCCGGTGGTGTTGCCACGGGTCAGGGAACGGGACAGGGAGAAGACCAGCACCAGCTGTGCGATGCAGAGGAAGATCACGATGCTGGAGGAGGCGGCCACCTGGGGGAAGAACCGGGCGGTGGCCAGGGCGACCAGGAAGGTCACAGCCAGCGCGCCGGCCATAAGGCCATAGGTCTGTGCAAAGTACCGCTGCTTTCCGGCGATACGAGCCTCTTGGCCATAGGAATCGTATGCGTTGTAGCGGTCGTATGAGTCGTAGTCATTACGGAACATGAGATCCACTCCTTTGAGCGTGAATATTACGCTTGTTCATTACTATATGTGTTATACTATCCGGAAAATGTGAAAAAATCCACACCAAATCGTGAAGGATGTATGAATATCAGACATAGACCTGCCCGGTCAAGTCGGTTTATAATAGGTAACAGTGAGATTGTCCAAGGCGATGCCGGTAGCGTCGTCTTCGGTGTGCTCTACGAAATCAAAGTCGTAGACGATGCAGCTGCCCTCGTAGTCACTGTAGGACTGCTTGCTCTGATCCATCAGCGTCCACTGCCCGTCCTCCTGGATATAGGCCAGAGAGATGCACAGGTCCAGGATCTTCTTTTTCTCCCAATCGGGCAGCGTACCGGTATAGACCTCGTTTGCGATGTCGGTGGTGCCGTCCCCGTAGGGGTCGTACTCGTAGTTCAGGTGGGCGTAGTTGGGCTGGACGTGATAGGCGTCCATGAAATAATCCAGGCTGACGCCCAAGCCGATGTCGGCGCTGGTGACCATGGTCACCTGATCCCAATCCCGGATGACCTGTTCCGTGTTCAGGTCAAAGTGCTCTGTGCCCGAGTCGGTGTCGCTGGCAGACCAGCTGTAGTAGCGCTGTTCCGGTTCCAGAGTGACGTCTTCATTGCCAATCCTCAGCTGTACCAGGCTGCGTTCCGAGATCGTGCTGTCAGTTGGCACGGCGCTGGCGGAGCTGGAGCTGCCGCTGCCGGCACCGCAGCCGGAGAGGAGCAGGACACTGGCCAGAGAGAGGACCAGCAGGGTGCGGGGGTAGTTCATAGGGGGACCTCCTGTTTCTATGTAGTCTGTGCTGTTTGGGGTATCGACAGGACAGAGCGTGTGCTGCCAACTCCCCTCTCAGATCACATAAAAAAGGGGAAACCCATTTCCTATTGGTACTTTACCACGTTTTTCTTCCGTTGAAAAGAGCCTCTTTTCGATCACGCGGAAAGTATTGACAAACCGGTCCCGGTCTGCTACTCTTAAAAGGATTTAAAAAGTAATCACTGATAACTTAGCGGAGCGCAAGCCCTTCCGCCATAAGGAGTTTCTTATCATGAGATATTATACCATTGTTACCGATTCCTCTTGTGACCTGCCCGCCTCCCTGCTGGAGAAGATGGGCATCCGTGTGGTCCCCCTGGCGGTGAACCTGGACGGCAAGACCTATTTCAATTACCCTGACGGCCGTGCCATTGGCTTTGAAGAGTTCTATGCTCAGCTGAAGGCTGGCAAGCAGGCCACCACCAGCGCGGTCAATATGGCCATGTTCCGCACGGTCATGGAAGCTGAACTGATCGCTGGCCACGACGTCCTCTATCTGGGCTTCTCCTCCGGCCTGAGCGGCACCTTCAACGCAGGTGCTATGGCGGCACGGGAGCTGCAGGAGGAGTATCCGGAGTTTGAGCTGATCGCAGTGGACACCCTCTGTGCCTGTATGGGGCAGGGGCTGCTGGTCTACCTGGCTGCCCTGGAAAAGGCCGGCGGCAAGTCTATGCATGAGGTGCGGGACTTTGTGGAGGCGCAGAAGCTCCATATCTGTCACTGGTATACCGTTGATGACCTGCAGCACCTGAAGCGGGGCGGCCGTATCGGCGGCACCACTGCTCGTCTGGGCACCATGCTCAACATCAAGCCGGTCATGAATATGGATAACGAAGGCAAGCTGGCTGCCGTCTCCAAGGCTCGGGGCAGAGCGGCTGCCCTCCGTGCCCTGGTGGACAAGATGGGCGAGCAGGCCATCGAGCCGGAAAAGCAGACCGTGTTCATCGCCCACGCAGACTGCTATGACGATGCCCATAAGGTGGCGGAGATGATTCACGAGCGTTTTGGCAGCAAGAGCCTGATCAACTATATCGGCCCCGTCATCGGCGCTCACGCAGGTCCTGGTACCGTCGCCCTGTTCTTCGTGGGGAAAGAACGCTGAAAAATGTTGCAGAGCGGTGCGCTCTGATCTGGTAAATGACGCCTCAGCCTGGCCCCTGCCAGGCTGAACGCGCTCTATCCCATGGAGCGTGGATGAAGAAAGGGAGGACTTGCCTCAAATGAAGATCTTAACGGCTGAAACCTATTATAAGATGTTGTGCAGCGGCGCCAATCTGCTGGCCACCAACTGCGAGACCATCAACAACATGAACGTGTTCCCGGTGCCCGATGGGGATACCGGTTCCAATATGACCATGACCATGAGTGGGGTCTACCACTTCCAGTTCGATCCTGCTGTGTCCCTGGGTGCCTGCGCCAGTGAGGCGGCGGAGAATATGCTCCGCTGTGCCCGCGGCAACTCCGGCGTCATCCTCTCCGTCTTCTTCCGCGGCGTTGCCCGTGCGCTGAAGGAGAAGGAGACTGCTACCATTGCGGACTTTGCCCAGGCCATGGATACCGGCGTCAAGGGCGCTTATCAGGCGGTCATGAACCCCACCGAAGGCACCATCCTGTCCGTCATGCGGGCGGCTTCTGAGTGCGCCGCTCAGCTGGTGGAGATCGCTCCGGATCAGGATTTTGAGACCCTGTTCGTAGCCATCATCACCGCTGCCGACGCTGCCCTGGACAAGACCCCGGAACAGCTGCCCAAGCTGAAGGAGGCAGGCGTGGTGGACGCGGGCGGCTACGGCTTCCTGGGCATCCTCAACGCCATGAACCAGGTCCTCAGGGGCGACTTCGTCCCTGCACCGGAGCAGAACCCTGTGGCCAGCAGCCAGCCTGCTGCCGCTGCGGCCCTGTCTCAGGCGGAGATCACCTATCCGTACTGCACTGAGTGCATCGTGGAAAAGAGCGCGGAATACAAGGGCGAAGGCAAGGTCGGCGCCCTGCACCAGTTCATCGAAGGGGCTGGGGACAGTGCGGTGTTCGTGGACGACGACAATCTCATCAAGCTCCACGTCCACACGGAGCATCCTGGCCTGGTCATCAACGAGGCGCAGCGCTATGGCGACCTGGTCACCGTGAAGGTGGAGAATATGCGCATCCAGCACTCCCAGCTGGCGGACGCCGCCGGCGTGCCTGCCGTGGAAGCACCTGCTCCGAAGCGGGTAGGTGAGGCCATCGTGGCGGTGGCCAACGGGGAAGGCATCAGCGCTGTGTTCCAGGACATGGGCGTGGCGGAGATCATCACCGGCGGTCAGACCATGAACCCCAGCACCCAGACCGTTCTGGACGCCGTGCGCAAGTCCGGCGGCGAGACTGTGTTCGTGCTGCCCAACAACGGCAACATCATCATGGCCGCTCAGCAGGCGGCGGAACTGGCCGCTGATGAAGGCATCCAGGTGTTTGTGGTGCCCACCAAGACCATCCAGCAGGGCGTCAGCGCCATGTACGCCTATGAACCGGGGGTGGCTCCGGAGGAAAATCAGGCGGCTATGCTGGAGGCTTCTCAGGGGGTCCACTCTCTGGCGGTGACCTACGCTGTCCGGGATGCGGAATACAATGGGAAGCAGATGAAGAAGGGACAGATCTTGGGTCTGGTTGAGAACAAAGTCACCGTGGTGGCAGATGACCGGACGGCCTGCCTGCGGGAGCTGCTGGCACAGGAGCAGGGAATGGCCTGCGTGACCGTGTTCTACGGGGAAGATGTGTCCGATGCAGAGGCAGAGGAGACTCAGAAGCTGCTGGCAGAACTGCTGGGCGAGGATGTAGACCTGACTCTGGTGCCCGGCGGTCAGCCTGTGTATGCCTATCTGATCGCGGTGGAGTGAGATGCCCACCCATTCCAAAACCAAGGTGGAGCTGCTCCTGGCTGGCATTCAGGAGGTGCGGCTCCACGGGGTGCAGAATTTCTCCGTCCGACGGATCGCCGCCAGCTGCGGCGTGTCCTGCTCGGCGCCGTACAAGCATTTCAAGAACAAGAACGACTATATCCTGGCCATCCTCCACTACATCAACCAGCAGTGGCATGAGGTGGAGCACGAGATCCTGAGCCAGGTGCCCAACGACACCCGGGAACGGCTGGTGGCCATCAGCTTAGCCTATATCCGCTTTTTGCAGGAGAACCCACACTATCGTGCCATCCTGATGCTCCGGGACGAGTCGCTGAACCCGGCGCAGATCCGGGAGAAATCCAGCCTCAGCGCATCCACCATGCGTCTCGTCCGGCGGTACTGCCGGGAGGTGGGGATGCCGGAGGAGGATCGCCATCGGAAGCTCTTCGTGGTCCGTGCTGCCATCTATGGGGCGGCGTGGATGATGGACAGCGGTGAGCTGGACAGTGACGAGGACACCTATGAGATGATCCGTGGCATCATCGAGCGGGAGTTTGACCTGCCTTGAAAACGAACAACGCCCTACAGCGTTTCAGCTGTGGGGCGTTTTTGACGTTAGGACAGTTCCAGCAGCATCCCGTGTCCGTATTGGGCGTTGGGCAGGGGTTGGAAGCCGTAGGTCTCGTAGAACGGTTTCTTTCCGGGGTTGGCGTAGAGGCTGCACGCGATCCGGACGCCCGGCTGGACGTGGGCTTGCAGGTAGGACAGGGCGTTTTTGACCAGCAGGCCGCCGATGCCTTGACCCTGGTAGTCCGGGTGGACGATCACGTCGGTGAGGTAGGCGTCGGTGCCGTAGTCGAAGAGGATGCGGGTGACGCCCGCATAGCGGTCTCCGTGGCGGATGGCGATGACGGCGGTGGTGTGGGCCAAGACCTGTTCCGCCTGGGATTCCGTCAGCGGCTGAAAGCGGACGGCCGCGCGCAGCTGGTAAAACGCCTGCACTGGGATGGTGTTGGTGACCACAAAGGAATCAGCTTTCATGTTGTACTCCTTTCGTAGAAGAAAAGCACCCCATATGGGGTGCTTTTGTGTGTTCGGTTGCTTACTTCTCTTCCTTAGCCTTCTCGTCCCACAGGGGCACGTCGATGCCGATCACGTCGGAGGTGAAGGGGGTGCCGTCACCCAGGTCGAAGTGACGGGTGGCGCGCTTGACGTACTTGAAGCCTACGTACAGCAGGGGGATGTTGCAATAGGCGATGACGATGTTGGCGAAGTCGGACATATTCCACAGGGAGCCCAGATCCAGGCCGGCGATGCTGGTGACGACGCCGAAGGCGATGACCACCAGGCAGAGCAGGTGGACGACGGTGATCCAGGCGCGGCTGCGGGAGATGCGGTTGGCGCAGATCTCGCTGAAGGACAGGAAGCCCACCAGGCAGGTGAAGGCGAACAGGCCGAAGCACAGGGTCACCAGGAAGGTGACAGCACCATTCAGGGCGGTGCCTGGGGTCAGCTCGGCGCAGGAGGCCAGGAACTTGGGCAGCTTGTCCAGCTTGAACCAGGCATCGGCGGCATCGGTGAGCCAGACACGACCCATGATGACCACAAATCCGGTGAGGGTGCAGATGACGATAGTGTCTAGGAACACGCCCAGAGCCTGGACGCAGCCCTGGTCACAGGGATGCTTGGCATCGGAAGCAGCGGCGGGCATGGTGATGGTACCTTGGCCGGCTTCGTTGGACATGAGGCCGCGCTTGACACCCTGAACCAGGGCGATGCCGAAGGCGCCGCCAAAGACGGCTTCCGGACGGAAGGCCTGGGTGAAGACGGCGTAGAAGAACCAGGGGATGCGGGTGATGTTCAGGACGATGAGCACCAGGACGGTG
Source organism: uncultured Oscillospiraceae bacterium (assembly GCA_934565425.1). GTDB lineage: Bacteria > Bacillota > Clostridia > Oscillospirales > Oscillospiraceae > Onthomonas. The sequence goes on along the minus strand of CAKTHW010000001.1, from coordinate 14,214 downwards.
AGGACGTAGACGACGGCCATGATGGGCACGATGACATCGGTGACCTTGGCCACCTTTTTGGTGCCGCCGAAGGCTACGAAGGCCACCAGGACGATGAGGATGGCGAAGGTGATCCAGTAGATGGGAGCGCCGGTAGCGATCTCACTGCCGGTGAGGATGGAGGCCATAGAGACCACAGCGGAGATGGTGTTGAAGCCCTGTGCCGGCAGGCAGAGGAGGGCGTAGAGGATGTAGAGCAGGGACAGGGCTACACCCACCCAAGCAGCGCCCTTCAGCAGACGGCTGCCGTAGAAGGGGAGGCCGCCGATGTACTCATCGTCCTTCTTCTCCTTGAAGATCTGGGACAGGGTGGATTCGGTGAAGGCGGTGGCCATGCCAAAGAAGGCGGAGAACCACATCCAGAACAGAGCGCCGGGGCCGCCGATGCTGATGGCGCCGGTGACACCCAGGATGTTGCCCGGCCCCACGCGCATGGCGGTGGAGAGCAGGAAGGAGGCCAGGGGGGAGATGCCCGTCTTGGCCTTCTGGGTCTTGAGGACGTGGAGGCCGTACTTGAATTTCCGCACCTGGATGAAGCGCAGTTGACAGGTGAAGAAGATGCCGGAGCCGATCAAAAGGATGATAGCCAGGCTGAAGTTCCCCAGGATGGGGATGTTAGCGTACCAGTCAAAGTTGGTCGGAAAATCCCAAAACAGGTCGGAGACCACTTGGAGTTTATCACAGACCGCATTGACCGCTTTAAATAATGGATGCATGGAAAACCCTCTTTCTTAACTTTCTTTTTTTGGAAGGAGCTTGCATTCTCTCCGGTCTCAGTGTACCGTAAATTCCATCGAGACGCAAGGAAAATATGCCCCAGCCCATAGAAAACGCCGCCAGGGACAAGGCGTCCTTGGCGGCGTGGAAGTATGATTGCTTCTTTGGGAGCAGGGGCTGCGGGTCACCAGCCATAATAATCTCCAATGTAAAATGGTCCCCAACGACTGACCTGCCATATAACAAGGTCAGCATCTGTAGCATCTTCGTGAGGAATATTTTTCGTGATGCGATACAGCTTGGTGTTTTCATCTAATCCATCCCGGTTCTCGTATGCGACATCTTCCTCATATTCCATGGTAAATGCTTTGACTGGCGAACGCCAGAACACTGCCGTGCGAAGCGCCAAATCTGGAATCAGAAAGATCAGGCAGAGGAGGATCAGGAGCGCAATGCCGATGAGTTTCGGGATAGTATTTCGCTTCAGCTTCATGGGGATCGTTCCTCCTGTCACGATTGCTGTATGCTGTATAAAAACCTTAACGACTATTTGTTACGTATTCATCCTTTCGGTTCTTAATACGTGTACAAAAGGTTCGCTTATTCTCGGCGATGCGGATTGATTGGTTGGCAAATCCCCCGCCTTACAGAATAATATAGGTTCCCAACCGGCGATCGTCCCGCCGTGATAGGCGGCGACATGGAATGGGCCATAGCTTCTAACTCGCCACAGAACCATATCGGTGTCCGTATCCTCATCATGAGGGATATTCTTTGTGATGCGGTAGATTTTAATGTTGTCTTTCGGCTCGTCTGCCAATTCCCACGCCTCCTTGTCCTCCACATACTCCATGGTGAAGGCACTTTTCGGAGATACAATAAACACGCGCGCACGCAGGGACAAATCCGGAATCAGAAAAGTCAGGCAGAGAAGAACCAGGAGCGCAATGCCGATATATTTCGGGATAGTATTTCGCTTCAGCTTCATGGGGAGCGTACCTCCTGTCACGAGTGCTGTATGAAAACGTTTGCTTGTTGTTGTACGGAGTATGCGCATACCCTTCTATCCCTGACGATAACACAGAAAACATCTGATGTCAATCCATCCCAGTTAAAAAAAGGTCAAATTAGCACGAACACCCATGAAAATACTCCCTATACACCTCTGTGCCATTGGCAAAAAACCCGTTCAATCTTCCTCCATTTCCTCCAGCAGCAATTCCACCCCGTCCTGGAAGGAGAACGGGCGAGCGGAAAGGGTGCTGGCGGTGAGGGTGGCCAGGTCGGTCTCCAGCAGGGCGAGCACGTCCGACAATTCCCCGCGGCTCAGTCGGTGTACCTGCACGGGCTGCCCCAGGATGCCCTGGTAGTAGAACAGCTCCTCTGGGTCGAACTTGGAGGTGTAGATGGCCAGCTTGCCCACCCGTGCCCCCTGGGGGTTGTGGAGGAAGTGGCCACGGATGAGATCTTGGGCGCACAGCTCCAAGATCAGCTCCCCCTCCACGTCCAGGTGTCGGGGCTGCCAGGTGAGGGCGTCCTGGAAGGTGGCAATGAAGAAGTCCTCTGCGTCGGTGGTGGTGGTGCGGCCCTCTTTCACGCCGCAGAACGCTTGCAGGGTGGTGGTGTGGTCGCCCTCCTGGCAGTGCAGCTCCTGGTGGCTCTCCGGCACCAGGTCCAGCCCCTGGCTGTGCAGCGCCAGGCAGTAGCCCAGAAAAACCCGATCCCGTTCCATCCGCTCCACGGTGACAAAGGTGCCGCCGGGCTTGACGAACTGGCACAGGAGGCTGGTGTAGCGCTGGAACACCTGGGCGCAGATGCGGCCTTGGTGGGTGAGCTGGAGGAAGCGGGCGTTCTCCAACAGGGGGTCGTAGTTCTCCTGCACCGTGCGGGAGGAGAAGACCGTGTCAAATTCCGTTGGCGGCAGGGTTTCCAGGTCGGCGTGGAGGAAGGTGATATTGGTCAGCCCCAGCCGTTCCGCCAGCTGCTGGGCGGCGTGGATGCCGTTGGCACTGCGGTCGATGGATGTGATGCGGGAGTGGGGGAAGGTCTGTGCCAGGAAGCAGGAGAGCAGGCCGCAGTCACAGCCGACATCCAGGATGGTGGCGCCGAAGGCGTCTGGGTGCTGGGTGACCCACTGGCAGGTCTGGCAGAGCAGGTCCCAGTCGTGGGCGGCGGAGAGGATGAGACTGGCTTGGGGGTGTTGGTTCTTCAGGTCGTAGAAGGCCGCTGTTTCCTGGCGGTCCAGGCCGCTGGTGGCGGTCTCTTGTTGGGCGCGGCGGGTATAGAGGGCGGACAGAGCCGCTTCCGCTTGGGCGTCGCCCACGGCCTGTCGGAGCTGGGCGGCTAGGGCGTCGCTGTCCTGGGCGGGGCGCAGGCCGAGGGAGCGGAGGTAGCGGTCACCGGGTTGTATGTTGTTCATAGGATTGCCTCCTTGATTGAAAGCGTTTCTTTGCTGTCATTATAGCACAGAACCGGTGGAATGCAAAAAATCCGAGCCTTGACAATGGCCGCCAGGATTTGTTATACTACGGTCAAACCAAATCCATCGCGGGGCGTTCGTTCTGTGAAAAACGGAAAGCGTGTAGTGTCATTCGGTCATTCTGCCGGAGCATTACAGGCTTTTTTTGTTGCTCCGCAGAGGGATTCAGAAGAAAAAGGAGGCGTTTGTGATGCCGCAAACCAAAGGACAGGGAGTTGTGTTCGGGATTCTGATGTCGGTCTTTATGGCCTATGGCATGGAGCTGTATAACGTGGCCGCCAAGGTGGGCGGGATGGAGAACAAGGTGTTCTGGCTGGCGCTGAAGGAGGCCGCATTTATGTGCGTGTTCGTGTTTGTCTTTTCCACCTTTTTCGGCAACCGAGTGGGGCGCTCTCTGGCCTTCCGCCATGTGACGCCGGGGCAGGACAATCCGTTCTTCATCACCATCCTGATCTCCAGCTGCACCGTCCTCATCATGTGCCCCACCATGAGCTTGGTGGCGACGGTCATCTTCACTGGGGTGGACGGGCAGTTTATCGCCAACTGGTTCGACACCATCCGGCGGAACTTCCCCATGGCGCTGCTGTGGCAGCTGTTCGCCGCGGGGCCTGCTACCCGGTGGTGTTTTCGGAAGATCTTCAAAAAGCAGTTGGCTGCTCAGGCCGCAGCGCAGCACTGAACCGGGCAAAATGCGCCGTCAAGCGAGGAGCTTGACGGCGTTTGCTGTATCCATATTACGGGGTGTCTCCTTTGTCCTGTTTGCAGTCACGGGTGGCGGAGACAAAAAGGCCGATGGCGGCGATGTACTGGGCGAAGATAAAGAACCAGAAGACCAGAGCGTTTAAGTAACTGCGAGAATCATCTTCCGGATAAGGAGTGCCGCAAAGTGCGCCCCAGAAGGGGGTAGAAGCAGACCACTCTGTCGCGGTGCTGGCTACGGTAGCGGCGGAGATCATGAGGGCGGCCAGGATGATGGTGGCGCTGAGCCAGAAGACGGCGCCTAGGATGAGCTTGAAATAGGGTCGTTTCATGGGATGCCTCCTGTTCTGTGGTTGGGTGAAATCCTCTCTTTTGGACAAATTTAGTATATCATGGATAGAATGGAAAGACAACAAAAACACTTGACAATGGGCGGGGACATTTGTTACACTACAGGTGCTGTGTAGCAGAAATGCGCAAATCCAAGCGAGGATTTGCGCATTTTTTGTTGTGTGACAGACGGGTTGTGGCAGCTTTCCCGCTGAAAAGTCTCCAAAATCATCATTCTGGAGGTTTTAGTATGAGAAATCCCACATCCAACCCAGACAGCGCCAGCCCCATGGCGGTCACGCCTATCCCAAAGCTCCTGCGCTCCCTGGGCATCCCCCTCATCTGTTCCCTGGTCATCCAAGCCTGCTACAACATTGTGGATAGCTACTTTGTCAGCGCCATGAAGGACACGGCAGAGGTGACGGGTATGGGGGACTATGCCATGAACGCCCTGACTCTGGCCTTTCCCATCCAAATGCTCATCGTCGCCCTGGGTGTGGGCACCGGCGTGGGGGTCAACGCCCTGCTGGCCCGGAGTATGGGGCAGGGCGACCGGGAGAAGGCTGGCAAAGTGGCTGGGAACGGCCTGTTCCTGGGGGTGTGCATCTATGTGCTCTTCCTGCTCTTCGGCCTCTTTGGGGTGCGGCCTTATCTGCTCACCCAGACCAGTGACCCGCTGGTGTTGGAGCTGGCGGGCAGCTATCTGACCATCTGCTGTGTCTACTCCTTCGGGCAGGTGCTCTTTACCATCTATGAGAAGCTGCTCCAAGCCACCGGTCATGCGGTGCTGTCCACCATCGCCCAGGTATCCGGTGCGGTGACCAACATCATTTTAGACCCTATCCTCATCTTCGGTTACTTTGGTGCGCCGGAACTGGGGGTGGCCGGTGCAGCCTATGCAACGGTCATCGGGCAGATGGTGTCCTTTGTGCTCTTTGTGGTCTTTCAGTATACTTGCAACCGAGAGGTGCCAGCGGGGGTGCGTTATCTGATTCCGGAGGGGAAGGTCATGAAGGAGATCCTCAGCGTGGGTTTTCCGGCCATCATCATGCAGGCGGTGGGCAGCTTTTTGACCTACGGCGTCAACGTCATCTTTGGCACCCTGTCCGCCAGTGCGGTGACCGCCTACGGGGTCTACTATAAAATCCAGCAGTTCGCTTTTTTCGCCGCCTTCGGTATGAACAACGCCATGATCCCTGTCATCGCCTTCAACTACGGCAGCGGGGACAGAGAACGGGTGCGGGCGGGCATCCGGTGGGGGATGATCGACACCCTGGTCATCATGGGGGTGTGCCTGGTGGTGCTGGAGGTGTTCGCCAGCCAGATTGTGGGCATCTTCGCCCTGACCCAACAGACCCTGACCCTCTGCACCCGAGCGGTGCGCATCATCGCCCTGGGTTATCTGTTCGCCGGCGCAAACATCGCCTATCAGGGGGTGTTCCAGGCGCTGGGGCGCGGGGTGCCCTCTATGGTGCTCTGCCTGGTGCGGCAGCTCATCGCTGCGCTGCCCCTGGCGTGGCTGTTCACCCTCCTGCCCGACCCGGAGGTCTGGTGCTGGGCGGCGTTCCCGGTGGCTGAGGGTATTGGGCTGCTGGTGGCGCTGGTGCAGCGGAAGCGGATTTTGTCCGTTGGGCTGAACTGAGAGAAGGAAAGGCTTCCCGGGTGGGAAGCCTTTCCGTATAAGAAAATTTGTGCGATACAGTTGGTGGCAGATCGGCCTGTTTATGCAGGTAAATAGAAAGAAGTAACCGCCCTGGCCAAAGGATGCGGTTACCTCTTTCGTAACTGATAAAACCTAGGGTCAACCGTCTTCCGGCAGCGCCCACGTCTATCTTTAGTATAGGGAACGTGGCGTCTGTTGTCAAGGGAAATGGTATAAAATTCTATTTACCGAACCATCCTAAGGGAAAATCGACAAGGAAGGTGACGGTATGGACCCGATGAGAGAACTGCCTTTGGGCTTTGGTATGGCGCTGTGCGCCAATCAGGCGGCTGCGGATGTGTTTGCGCGGATGACACCCCAGCGGCAGCAGGAGATTGTGGCTGGGACCCACGCCATCCGCTCGTCCAAGGAGATGCGGGCGTATGTGGCAGGGCTGGCGGAGACGGAAGGGTTGTGATGGAATGGCCAATCGACTGAAGGAACAGGCATCCCCCTATCTGCGGATGCATCAGGACAACCCGGTGGACTGGTATCCCTGGTGCGCCGAGGCGTTCCAGCGGGCGAAGGAGGAGCAAAAGCTGCTCTTCCTCTCCATCGGCTACTCCGCCTGCCACTGGTGCCACGTCATCGCCCGGGAGAGCTTTTCGGACGAGGAAGTGGCGGATTTTTTGCGGGCGCATTTCATCTCGGTGAAGGTGGACCGGGAGGAACGACCAGACATTGACGCGGTCTATCTGCTGGCTTGCCAGGTGTTCGCTGGCTCCGGCGGGTGGCCTACCACTATTTTGGCCACACCAGACGGGAAGCCTATCTTTGCAGCCACCTATCTGCCCAAGGAACAACTGCTGTCCGTCCTCTTCGCCGCCTGGCGGAAGTGGGAGAGCAATCCGGAGCAGGTGCAGGCGGCGGCAGATGCGGTGAGCGATCACATCAACGGTTTCGCCCGCCCCAGACAGGTGGAGCTGCAAGCGGTGAAGCCGCTGCTGGATGAGATGGCGGAACAGTATCGCAGCCACTACGATTTTCAGTACGGTGGGTTTGGCACAGCACCCAAATTTCCCACCCCTCACGCCATCCTCTTTCTCCTGCGCTATGGAGCCAGCCAGAATGACTCCGCCGCCTGGCATATGGCGGTTCACACCCTGGAGCAGATGGCACGGGGCGGGATATACGACCAGCTGGGCGGCGGCTTTTGCCGCTACTCCACGGACCAGAAGTGGCTGGTGCCCCACTTTGAAAAGATGCTCTACGACAACGCGCTGCTGCTGTGGCTATACGCTGAAGGGTGGCGTCTGACCGGGAACCGGTGGCTCCGGGGTGTGGCAGAGGCCACGGCGGACTATCTGCTCCGAGAGCTACGGCTGCCGGGCGGTGGATTTGCCAGCAGCCAGGACGCGGACAGCGATGGGATAGAGGGTGGATTTTACCTGTTCACGCCGGAAGAGGTGTGCGCTGCCCTGGGAGAAGTAGATGGTCAGAAGCTGTGTCAGTGGTACGACATCACAGAGGCGGGCAACTGGGAGGGGAAGAGCATCCCTAACCTGTTGCAGAACGCGCAGTATCAGCAGGAGCCGGAATGGCTGGACGGGCTGCGCCAGTGGCTGCGAGAGTGGCGGGAGAAACGGTACACGCTGCGGCGGGATGACAAGGTGATCGCGTCGTGGAACGCCATGGCCATTGGTGCGCTGGCGGCAGCTGGACGGCTGCTGGAACGGTCGGACTATTTGACGGCGGCGGAAGAGGCTGCTGCAAGTTGGAAGGACACCCTGATGAACCCCCACGGGAAGCTGGTACACAGCGGGTACGGCCTGCGGATGGGCTATGACGGTCTGCTGGAGGACTATGCCTATGGGGCGTGGGCGTGGCTGGAGCTGTTCCGCGCTACAGATGAGCAGGCGTATCTGGTTCAGGCCAAGGGGCTGGCGGAGGCAATGGAGGAGCAGTTTGCCGTGCCGGAGGGTGGATTTGCCCTGTACGGTCAGGACAGTGAACCGCTCATCGCCCGGCCGGTGGAGCTGTACGACGGTGCCGTTCCGTCGGGCAACGCTATGGCGGCGTTGGTGCTGCTGCGGCTGAGCCGGGAGACGGGGGAGGACGTTTGGAAGGCGCGGGCGGAGAGTCAGCTGACCTTTTTGCGGCGTGCGGTGCCCATGGCTCAGGCGACGGGGTACAGCTTCAGCGGGTATGTGCTGCTGGAGGCAGAGGAGGAAGGGGTCGAAATGCAGGCGGTGTTCACAAAGGATTCATAAATCGTTTGCAATTCCTTCACCACCCGACTTTGGGTTGGGGGTATTATAATGACAGGCCGAGGGGGAACCACCCTGATACCCCCCGAGCTGAACTCTCTCTCTTTTCTCTTTTTAATCAGAATCAAAACAACGCAGCCGCCCGTCGTCATCCTCTCGTCGGGCGGTTTTGCGTCTCAGGAAAGGAGTCCTGTCCTATGGCAAGAGCAGAAAAATTTGTCCCTCTGGAAAAGCGCTCCAAGAAGGAGCAGAAGGCGTACCACGCACAGCAGCGGGGGAGCTGGAACGGGGTGAATCCGGTGACGCGGGTGGTGCCCAACAAGAAGGTATATGATCGGAAGCGGGCGAAGGCCAGGAGGTATGATCCTGACGTTCGCCCGCTTTTTGTTTGAAGATGTAGCGGGGGCGAGACGCCCCCTTTGGCCGTGGACGGATGGGTTCCGTCAGTTGCCAGGCCACTCATATTCCAGCAGCTGATCTACGTGACGCCGCTTCTCCTCGTCTGTCGTGTCACAGCGCTTCGTCGGTTTCTTGCCTTCCATGCGGGTGATGGGGGTCATGCCATCTCGCGTGATCTTGTGGTCACGGGGATCGGGATGTCCCTTAACCTGGTTTCCCATGGTGCTGCCTCCTTTCGCGGATCGGATGGGTTACTCTTCGTACTGGTACTCCATCAGATCCTTCATATACTCCGTATGCCCACGCTGTGCGTCCTTGCTGGTGCGGCGACATACTTCGTCCTGGGGCAGCAGGCAGTCGTTCTTTACCTTGTCCATCATTTCACGATAAGCCTTTTCCTGTTTATCCATGTCCCTGATCTCCTTTCCCTGTGCCGTGGCACGATTCCGATTGGAACCGACGAAACAGCACCGAGCGGTGCTCTTTCGCTGTTCCATTGCTAGGTTGCGCAGATTGCGGGATGGCATACCAGTCAAAGAACGGTAAATTTTTTGAAACATAGCGTGCAGCGCTAGGGGAAAGAATGAAAGGTGATCTGGATTCCGGTGGCGGACTGGCTCCAAATCGCGAGGCGAAGAAAGACATTCCATTCCTCGCCAACCGTGCCTTGACGAAATGCGGGAAGAAAAGATGTGGTCAGTTCCTTTGGGATGAGCCAGCCAGAGAGGTCTTCTCCTTCTAGTGTGTCCGTGAACAGTTCTCGTCCCTCTCCGCAATCCACAAAGAACAGGGCGTCCTGTTCGGCGGCAGCGCGGCGTACCAACTCGAAAAAGCGCTGGAAGGCCTCGTTCTCCTCCGTTCGCAGTTCTAACATCACAAACTCCTTTCAAAAAGAGCGCCTTCCCAGTTGGGAAGGCGCTTTTTGTGTGGTCACACTTATTTTGTCTTCTTACTGAACAGGATATACCCGACTACGCACACGGCCATGAGCATGGGATAGAAGCAGTAGGGCACGATGGCGAAAGACGACACCTGTTCCTTGGTGGCAGCGGAAGCGTACAGCAGCTGTGCGCCATAGGGGAGCAGACCCTGTACCACAGAGGTGCAGATGTCCAGCAGGGAGGCGGTCTGCTTGGGGTCGATGCCGTATTCCTGGCTGATGTCCCGTGCCAGCTCGCCGGTCATGACGATGGAGATGGTGTTGTTGGCAGTGGCCACGTCCACGCCGCCGCAGAGTACGGCGATGCCCAGCATGGCGCCGCGACGGCTCTTAACGCGACGGCGGATGAGGTCCAGGATGGCCTGGATGCCGCCGGCGGCTTTCATCAGGGCGCTGATGGCACAGACCACGATGGAGATGACGGTGATGTCATACATGGCGGTGACGCCGGAGCCCATGCTGGTGAAGATCTCGTTGACCGGGATGGTGCCGGTGTACAGACCCACCACGATGGACAGGATGGTGCCTACGCCCAGGACGGCGAAGACGTTGAAGCCGATGAGGGCGCCGATGAGGACGACCAGGTAGGGGACGACCTGGAGGAAGTTGTAGCTCAGGTCACCGCTGACGGCGTAGTTGGCGTTCATGGTGATGACCAGGAGGATGACGATGTTGATGATGGCGGCGGGGAGGACGATGAAGAAATTGGTGCGGAACTTGTCCTTCATCTCACAGCCCTGGGTCTTGGTTGCGGCGATGGTGGTGTCGGAGATCATGGACAGGTTGTCACCGAACATGGCGCCGGAGACCACGGCACCCAGGCAGAGGGCCATAGCGAAGCCGGTCTTCTCGCTGATGCCCACGGCGATGGGAGCCAGGGCGGAGATGGTGCCCACGCTGGTGCCCATGGAGGTGGAGATGAAACAGCCGATGACGAACAGGCCGACCACGGCCAGACCGCCAGGCAGGAGGGTCAGACCCAGGTTGACGGTGGAATCCACGCCGCCGGCAGCGGTGGCGGCACCGGTGAAGGCACCGGCCAGGAGGAAGATGAGGCACATGGTGATGATGTTGTCATCGGAAAGCTCCTCGGCGATCAGGTGCATTTTCTCGTTGAAGCTGATGCCACGGTTCTGGAGGAAGGCCACGGCCAGGGCGATCAGGAAGACCACGATGGCGGGCATGGCGTAGAAATCCTGGAACAGGATCCCGCCGCCGATGTAGATCACCAGGAAGATGGCGATGGGCAGCAGGGCTGCAAAGCTGCTCTTTTTCTCTTGCATGATACAAAAACTCCTTCTTTCTTATCCCTCTCTAAAGGACATAATATAGTCAGTATAACAAAAAAGAGTGCGAAAGAAAAGGGCGCAAGTGGGCAGATATACCAATAGAGTGTAGAAAAAAGAGGGGAAAGGGAAACAATTTGCAAGGAAAAACGAAGGAAAGCCTGCAAAATGAACGGGAATGGGGAGAAAAAAGACAAGGAAAATTTTCATTTGTGTTTGCGATGCGAGAACGGCCGGGGAGGGAATTTCCCGCAGGGGATGGTTTTCAACCCGCTCCGGCTGTGGTACAATAAACCCATTGGAAATCATCCGGCGTAAGCCGACGAAACAGGAGGAATCCACATGACGCAGACAACTTCTTTGCCGGGTCATCTCATCACCATCCGGCTTTACAATCAACCTTTAGCACAGGCGCTGCTGGACGCCGGCATCGCCGTGGAACCGGACACCTCCGGCGTCCGCTTCGCCTGCCGCGCAGACCCAAAGGGCACCATTGAGGTCCGTTACGGCTGGGAGGAGGCCAAGGAGCTGACCGGGTACGGTCTGGCGGAGGCGCTGGCTGACCTGACCCCGGCGGACAAGCGGGAAGAGTTGGCGGCAATCCTGGCTCAAGAGGATGTGAAGGCAGGCTACAAGGGTAGTCAGCTGAAGGAGATCTACTATGAGTTCCCCGGCACGGAGGGTTTTGTGACCACCTGGCTGGACGGGGACACTGTGATGAAAGAGGAACGGTGCGACGATGAGGGCGAGATCTTGTCCCTGGTCACCGACGGCCACCTGACCGAGCTGCGGTGGGAGCACATCCCGCCCATGACCAAGGTCATCTGTCAAGGGGCGGCCATGTCCTGCGACGCCATCCGGGAGGTTCGCTTGGAACACCTGGAGAGCGTGGAACAGGGCGCCTTCCAGCGCTGCGACAACCTGGAACGGGTGGTCATCGGCTCTGATGTAGGCGAGATCGCGGAAGGCGCGTTCACCCAGTGCTCCGGCCTGTGGGATGTGGACGTGAGTGAGAACACCAATCCGGCCTTGGCTGCGGTCAACGCCCAGTACCTTCGGGGACAGGCGGATGAGATCCGCCGAGACGGCGAGTGGGAGTACCAGCCGCTGGCGGACGGAGGTGCCAAGCTCCTGGGCAGCCGCCGGGAGGAACACGTGGTGTTGGCCATCCCGGAGACGGTGGAAGGCCGTCCGGTGACGGAGATCGCGGAAGAAGCGTTCCGGAACAAGCGGTTTGAGCAGGTGGTGGTGCCCCAGTCGGTGAAGCAGCTGGGCGACGGCTGTTTCTACAGTCCCCACGTGAAGCGTGCTGCCCTGTTCGGCGAGGCGGAGCCGGATGTGGAAGGCCCCTTCTCCCTGGAGGTGGGCTGCTGCGCGGTAAAACTCATCGAGATCCTGCCCGGCACCCGTCGTATCGCTGACTGTCTGTGTGAAAACCTGTTCGGCGTGGAAGAAGTGGTGCTGCCGGAGGGCTTGGAGGTCATCGGCGACCAGTCCTTCAGTGGCTGCGTGAATCTGAAGAAGATCAACTTCACGGAAGGGCTGCGGGTCATCGAGGATGACGCCTTTTGGGACTGCGACCTGCTGGAAGAGCTGTACCTGCCCGCCTCCCTGGAGTCCATCGGCTCCGACGCCTTCGGCGACTGCGATAGCCTGCGGGTGGTGCATCTGCCCCAGGGGTGCAACGTGGACGAGAACGCCTTTGACGGCTGTGCCGATGAGCTGGAACTGATCTATGACGTGAAAGCGCCGGACACGGTGGCCACGCGGCTGCTGCGCTATGTGAAGCTGCCCACCCGGAGCGCGGAAGGGGCTGCTGTCTGTCCCTCTACCCCTGGTCAGTGGGAGCTGGCGAAGCTGCTGGTGGAAGAATTGAAAGAGCTGGGCGTGGAAGACGCCATGGTGGACGAGCACTGCTATGTGTATGGCCACTTGGCGGCCACCGAGGGCATGGAAGAACGTCCTGCCCTGGGGTTCATCGCCCATATGGACACGGCGGACTACCCGGCGGAAGGGGTCAAGCCCCAGGTCATCCGGGACTATGACGGCGGAGCGGTCACCTTGGGCGACAGCGGAAAGACCCTGACGCCGGAGCAGTTCCCCCACCTGGTGGAGCTGAAAGGCCGTACCCTCATCACCACCAGCGGGGACACCCTATTGGGGGCGGACGACAAGGCGGGGGTTGCGGAGCTCATGACCCTGGTGGAACGGGTGCAGGAGCTGCCCCATGGGAAGCTGTGCATCGCCTTCACCCCGGACGAGGAGATTGGAGCTGGCGCGGATCGGTTCGATCTGGAACGGTTCGGCGCGCAGTATGCCTACACGGTGGACGGCGGCAAGGAGGGCGAGATCCAGTACGAGAACTTCAACGCTGCCTCTGCCACCATCACCATCCACGGGCTGGATGTCCATCCCGGCGAGGGGAAGAACACCATGGTCAACGCCCTGCTGGTGGCCATGGAGTTCAACACCATGCTGCCGGCGGCGCAGACGCCTAGGGACACCGAGGGCTATGAGGGCTTCTATCACCTGACCCAGATGACCGGCAACGTGGGACAGGCGGAGCTGCACTATATCCTCCGCGACCACAGCGCTGCCGGGTTCCAGGTGCGGAAGGAGACCGTGCTCCACGCGGCCAAGGTGCTGAACGAACGGTACGGCGCCGGCACCGTGGAGTGGAGCATCCAGGATCAGTATCAGAACATGGCGGAAGTTATCCAGCAGCACTTCCACCTCATCGACCACGCCAAGGCCGCTGCGGAAGCGGTGGGGCTGACGCCGGTGGTGGAACCTATCCGAGGCGGCACCGATGGCGCACGGCTGAGCTTCATGGGGCTGCCCTGCCCCAACCTGGGCACCGGCGGGTACGCCTTCCACGGGCCTTATGAGCACATCACCGTGGAGGGGATGGAGAAGACCGTGGAATTGCTGTGCCAGTTGGTTCAGAAATGACTGCGTAAAAATACAACCATACCATAAATAAAGAGAAAAGGGGAAGCAACAATGGACGTCATCAAAGAAATGCAGGAAATGCGTGCCATGAAGGCACAGGTGGAAGAGCTGGCCAAGCAGGGGATGGACCCGCAGGTCCTGAACCAGAAGCTGCAGCTGCCGAGAAAAGAGTGGGAGAGCGATCTGGCTTGGAAGACCCGTGTGCTCACCTTGAGCTATGCCAGCGACTTCATCGACGGTGCGGAGGCCAAGGACATCAAGCTCACCTTCCAGCCCGAAGAGGCAGAGGCTGTGGCACAGGCGGTGGGTGCTGCCTATGAGTACAACCTGGTCAACCGGGAAGTGGATCACAAGGACAACCAGGTGCTGGTCAGCAAGCAGCTGGGCTGCTACTTAGCCCTGACCCTCTGCCACGCACGGGAAGGGAAGCTGATGGTCAAGACTGTCCCCGCCACCCCCGTCAC